>CACYCD010000239.1 GCA_902772755.1 uncultured Ruminococcus sp. | reverse complement strand
TGCCGATGAAAAGGTACGCACGGAAGCATACTACAGAGAAAAACGCCTGCACGACGAAGCCTCAGCTATCAACAGTGCCAAGCGTGAGGGCATTGCGGAAGGGTTGGCTCAGGGATTAGAGCAAGGTCGTGCTGAAGGCAGGACTGATGAAAGAAATGAGATCATTGAAAAAATGCGTAGAAGCGGTATGACGGACGAACAGATCAATCTGATTCTCGGTGTTCCGGTATAAAAATGAATTTGGCTGTGAAGGAAGGAGTTAAAACTCCGTTCCTTCACAGCCGTTTTTTACAGCTTTATGCAGCAGTTGGGGGTGAAGCAAAAGAGGAGGTCGTTGTTAGTTCCTTGATAGAATTTTCCTGTTTCTCCGCCGCCTAAGCCGTAGCAGTTAGCGAGGGTGTTTGTCATATAGGCTCCCGAATCGTCCTTGACGGGCAGGTCGCTGTCGAGTATCAGCTTGTCATTCTCGGTGACCGCATCGTGGCAGGGGGCGACAAAGTAATTCTCCGAGCCGTCTGAGGTTTTGTGAAACTCTATTTCCGCATCGGAGAAGCTGACAACATCTGCCGAGGCGATCTCCGTACTGCCGAGGTCTGCTTTTATGAGCAGCGGACAGCCGATAACCGTGCCTGCTGCCTGCTGATATCCGCTGAGGGTGAGCAGGACGGTATTTCCTCTTTTTGCAAGCAGGAGCTTCATATATCTGTTGGCATTGTCAAGCCGTGTTCCGCCGTCATTGACCTTCACCTGAACATTGGCGGTATCTCCCTCATAAGCACCGTTGGCAAGAGAAAAATACGCTTTGTACGAGTAGTCGGTGTCGCTGTTGTACTCGCAGTCGGACTCAACAGTTAATCGGCAGTTCCCGAGACTGACGGTAAATCCGTTCTTAACTCCCTCGGTACAGCTCATATTCTGGCTGACAAGCGTCCACGGTGCGACGTCGTTGTTTATCAAAAGATTTTTTATAGCTGTAAGATGCTCCGCCTCTGTGCCGTAGACGTTGGCGGAGGAAACTGTATACATTTAAATGATCACCTCTTGTTTATCAATAGCCGTGCTTTCGGTCAGCGACTGAGTTACCCTTCTGACCGCCGTACCCTGAATCGGCTGAAAGCCTGCAAGCAGGGCATCGATCTGCGACACGGTGTAGTATCTGACACTCTGAAAAAAGTCTATCTCGCTCAGCTCCTCCGAGGTGAGCGGAGCTTCCTTCTCTGCATAGAGTATCAGCTTATCAAGCTCTTCATTTGGTATGATCGGGTTGTCAAAGCTTGTGTAGCTGTAGCCCGTACCTCCGCCCGTAATTGCCATAACCGTAAGGCTTATGCCCTCGGGAATGTTCTTTACATAATAGGCGGTGTCGGTGCAGTTGTCAACGGGAATCACCACCGCCGAGGCTGACAACCCTGTTGTGGTGTTTATCCTCCACGGTACTGTATAGTGGTGTCTGAGCCTGCGGACATCAACATCTGCCAAAACAAATTCGGGCATATTGCGTATCAGCTCCTCAACACGGTTTTTTGCGTCAAGTGCCTGCTGTGCGTACTCCCCTGCCGCCTCCACATAGCTCTGTGCGGAGGGGATGTTTTCCTCTATGTCAGGGTCAAATGAACCTCTGCTGACATAGCAGGTGTAGGGGTGTGCCGAGCAGATCGCCGTGTAGGTGTCGTCCTCCTGTTCATAGAGATAACAGCCGATATCCAGCCTGCCTGTCTTGTCAAGACGGGGAACTATGCACCTATTATCCACTATCTGCACATAGGTGATCTCGCCGTCAATAGAAAAAGTCGCACGCTTGCCAAAGCTCTGCCACATCTCGGGAAATTCCCAAATCAGCTCAACGGTGTTCAGACTGCCCTGTGTAAGCCTTGGAACAGTTACGGGTACGACTGTATTGTTGAATATTTTCAAGTAGCCTTCTTCCAAAATTTCACCTCTTTACAATAGGTTGGCAAAGATCGACAGCCGGTTGAGTGCCGAGCGGATAGAGCGTGTCACCGTTGAGGGGTTCACTCCCAGGGTGCGTGCTATCTCCTTTTGCGGTACATTTTTAATGTAGTATAGGGTAACACAGTATCTCTGTCTGTCGGTGAGCATGGTGTCTATCCCTGCCATTAACAGCTTTTTGAAGCGTCGGATGCTTGCGGAGTTTGTGTTTCCTGTTTCCATAAACTCCTTGAACTGCTTGTTGTCTGCGAACATTCCGTTAAGCTGACATTTCCTTGCCATAGTGATGTACCTCCGATACAATGGGTTTTTCCGTGATATGGTCGCCGTACCTTCTGCCTCTGTTTGTGAGGAACTCTGCGGTGAGCTTGTTCTGCTTATATATGGAACGCAGAACAGCTATTCTTCTTTGGACTGATTTTATATCATCAACAGCTGTGAGGGTTTTGAGCTGTGCTTTGGCTCTTTGGATACACTGCAAAACCCTGCGGTTCTGCTCCTCATACTCTGCTGCCCAATTTATATAGTTCATAACATACACATCCTTTGCTTAGGGCATCTCAAAATCTACAGCACACTCAAGCCAACTTGAGCTTTTAGAGCTGCCCTGAAATAATTCCGGAAATCGGGGCTGATCCACTGCCGGATGTGGAATTGTTTTTCCGGTAATTATTATTGTAGCAGAAAATGTGTTCCACTGCAAGGGTTTAGAACACATTTTCCAAAATTTGTACGATTGCACAAACGTTCTATAATAAAATAGTTGAAACTTCACAAATTCACAAAATTTTGTTCTATGCAAGTAATAAAAAAACCTGCCGCAAAACCTCAACGGTCTGCGACAGGTTATTTTTCTATGATCGTTAAGCTCCTACATAGGGAAGCTCGTTCTCGTCAACATACTTGCCGATCTGACAGCCTGTTTCTCTGCCTGCACAATACTTCTGGATAATGGTCGCATCGTGGATATTGACCCTATTATCCTTGTTGACATCTCCTGCTTTTTTCTGAGTTTTGTTAAGTTCCACAAGATGCACCACACTCTTCTGCACCAGAGCGGCATCACGCACATTGACCGAACCGCTGTTATCGGTATCACCGATGCGGTAGACAGAGCCGGCGGAGGCACTCACGGCGGACACAAGGCAGAGGACGACCAAAACCGACAATATTGCGATCATTCTGTTTATACTCTTCATAACGATTCTCCTTCGCTGTATATTTTTCTTATTATACAATATAATTCGGGGAATTTCAAGTAAAAATCTAAAAATTTCTACCATTCAATAGTATCAACATCACAGGGAGAGGTATTTACCTTGTTTTCAATTATCCTTCCGCTGTTCATTCGTATCACACGGTCTGCCATGGGGCAGATAGCCGAGTTGTGGGTTATGAGTATGACCGTCATTCCGTCCCTGCGACAGGTCTGCTGGAGGAGCTTTAGTATCTGCTTGCCCGTCTTGTAGTCAAGAGCACCGGTCGGCTCGTCACACAGCAGGATCTTCGGTCTTTTTGCCAGGGCACGGGCTATGGAAACACGCTGCTGCTCACCGCCCGACAGCTGGGCGGGAAAATTACCCTCCCTGTCGGAAAGCCCCACACTGCCGAGTGCCTGCGAGCTGTCCATAGGATTCTTGCAGATCTGGGTGGCAAGCTCCACATTTTCCTTTGCCGTCAGGTTGGGTATCAGGTTGTAGAACTGGAACACAAAGCCAATGCTGTATCTTCTGTACTCAATCAGGCGTTTATCCGTGAATTTGCTGATATCATCACCGTCTATCACCACACTGCCGGCGGTGGCACTGTCCATACCGCCGAGGATATTCAGCACTGTTGTCTTGCCGGCACCCGAGGAACCGACAACCACAGCGAACTCACCCTTCTCTATCTCAAAGGAGGCGTTGTCCACGGCGTTGATCGTGACCTCACCCATTTTGTATACTTTTGAAACATTCTGAAATTCTACCAGGCTCATAAACGGATCACTGCTTTTTTGAAATTTTGACTACGGCATTGTATGTATCATAGATCCAACAGCCGTTCACGTCCTTGACGCTGATGGTCAGAGGCATCTCCTTGCTTCCCTCCGAAACATCGGTTGAGCTGAGGTCAACGACCGCAGACAGGTTGTTTGCTTTGAGTTTTTTCAACTGTGCCGGCAAGCCGAACACGGTCACATCTACCGAGGAAGTAGTCACCTCGGCATCATAGCCCGAGGGCAGACCCTTGATCTCAAAATCCGTCAGGCTGACGGTACTGCGTTCCATATCGGTAAAGTCAAATAGTATCTTTACTGTCTTTATGGAATTGATATCTATGCAGTTTTCGGGAAATTCAAGACTTTGCTCCAGGGTGTATTTTTTATTTTCCAGAGTGGAAAAATCTATCGCTTCGGTGTTTATCTTTGTCACATTGCGGATATCCGAAGATTCGCCTGCCACGGAAACCTCGGACGGCTCTGTCTTGTAGTAGTTGGAAAGCTCTATCCCCATAGGTGCTCCCTGAGTGACGAGGTTCACACCTACATTCTTCATCTGCAAGACCTTGATGGTGGCAGTCACCTCCGAGGGCGAGAGCGTGATCGTCTTGCCTGTGTTGAGCTGTTCGCCGAAAGCATCGAGAAGCTTGACCTGAAACTCCTTCTGGACGGTTTCCGTCAGCTTTTTCTTCACAGTACCGCTGACTACCACGCTGTCTATCTGCTTTATCTCGCTTTCGGGTCCCGATATGGTCACCTCGTCATCGCTGAGAAAAACATTTCCGTAATATAATTCGGGTATGGTATAGTTGATATTGTTTGTGATCTTTCTGACTACCTCTCTTGTCCTGTCCAGCTTGATATAGATGGCACTCGGTGAAACGGAATTGATCTTAAAATTGGACAAGCCACCCGTCTTTTTTGCCACAAGCGACAGGGTGTATGAGCCTGCCGAGGTCAGGGAGTCGGTCTGCTCGGGAACTATCTGCACATCGTCCTTATCCACCCTGCCGATGGCGGAGCGGTTGGCAGTCACGCTGACAGAACCCACCAAGTCATCGGTGTTGAATATTTTCAGCCCCAGCTTCTGAGCCTCATCGGGGAGGGTGATCGTGATCGGGATATCGGTTATTACATAGCTTGTCTCCGCATAATCCCCCATATTTATATTCAGCCAGATAGTGATAGAAATAATTATCGAAAGAACGACCAAAAAAATCTTGTTTGAAAACAGTCTTGACACAAAGCCCTTGCTGTGACGACCGCTCATTTATCATCACCTTCCTTTCCGAAGGAGAAAATACCTAAAAATCCTTTTCTCTCCTGATCGGGTATGAGCTGTTTTTCAAGCTCCCTGCGAAGTGAATTTCCGTCATAGCCACTGGTGAGTATGCCGTTTTGAGCAATTGAGATAGAGCCTGTTTCCTCGGAAACCACCACAACAACAGCATCGGAGACCTCGCTTATGCCTATTGAGGCACGATGACGTGTGCCGAGCTTCATATCAACTTCACTGTTCCTTGCGGTGAGGGGGAGTATGCAGCCTGCGGACTTTACCCTGCCGCCGCTGATTATGACAGCTCCGTCATGCAGGGGTGCCTTATTGTAGAACAAATTTTCCAGAAGTGCGGTAGACGGTTCTGCGTCCAGCTCCACGCCGGTGTTGGCGATATCGGAGAGCTTTGTGCTTTTTTCAAACACCACAAGAGCACCCGTCTTGTCATCGCTGAACCGCTCGGCAGTCCTCACAACGTCATTTATTGCTTTTTTCTGAGTTTTTGCAAACTCGTCATCAACCGAACGTCCAAAGAATTTCAAGCTCTTGATATTCTTTCTGCCCAACTGCTCCAGAGCGTTTCTGATCTCAGGCTGAAACACCACAACTATCAGTATGACTGCAAACTCAAAGATCAGCTTCAACAGATTTTCGAGCATCAGCATATCAAGAAGGGTGGCGGCAAGATACATTATCAGCAGGATAACTATTCCCTTGACAAGCTGTTCGGCTCTGGTATCCTTGACCAGCTTGAACAGGCTGTAAACAATAAACGCTATGACTGCAATGTCAATAAAATCTACAAACCTGAACGTATTGAAGATATTGAGTATACTGCTGAAAAAATTTCCTAAGCCCACTGCTGAACCACCCTTCCGTTTTGTTTTGTTATTCTATTCTATCACACTTTTTTTCCGTTATCAAGTAATTTAGGCAAGATGTTTTTAATTACCGAAATAAATCTGTCGATCTCACTTTTTGCGGTAAACACCGAGGGTACTGCACGCACCGTACCGCTGTCGATGGTGTTCATAAATCTGTGTGCCAGCGGTGCACAGTGCAGTCCTCCCCGCACGCAGACGCCGTATTTGTCAAGCATTCTGACCGCTTCTTCGGAATAGACGTTATCTATATTAAAAGAAAGCACGGGTGCGGTTTTTCCGTACTCAATATTGTTGTAAAGAATTATCTGAGGTATTTTCATCAGCTCGCTGTGCAGATAGCCTGCAAGTGCAAGCTCATGGCGGTAGATATTATCCGTTCCCCTTCTCCGCACAAAGTCAACTCCTGCCCTCAGACCTGCTATGCCGTTGAGGTTGGCAGTACCGCTTTCAAAGCGTTCGGGCGGTTCCTCGGGCTGGTGCGGATTTGCAGAGTCAGTCCCCGTACCGCCGAACAGCAGGGGCTTCAGCTCAGTGTCGCCGATCACAAGTATTCCCGTACCCATAGGACCGTACAAGCTTTTGTGACCCGAGGTACACACAAAATCAAAGCCGGAAGCCAAAATATCTATCGGAAGCACGCCTGCCGACTGTGCCGCATCTATACAGACCTTGATGCCGTAGAACCTGCACAGTGCGGCGATCCGCTCGATAGGCAGGCGGAAGCCGAACACATTTGAAGCGTGCGTACACACGCAGAGCCGTGTCCTCGGCGTTATGACTGCTCTCACATTGTCGATCACCTCGTCATCATCGCTTGAATAGTCAAAGACAGAATAGCTCACACCCTTATCCTTGAGATATTCCAGCGGACGCACCACCGCATTATGCTCCAGGGAAGATATGATCACGTGGTCGCCCTCCCTGAGAAAGCCGAAAATAACGGTATTCAGCGACATTGTGCAGTTCATAGTAAAAATCACACTGTCCTCGGACTGTGCGTTAAAGAGTTTTTTTATTGATTTTCTGCATTCGTATATTTCTTCTGAGGCAATAAGCGAGAGCTTATGCCCGCTTCTTCCGGGGTTTGCACTGTACCTGTTGAAAGAGTCTGTGATCTTTTGCTTTACCGCTGTGGGCTTTGGAAAGGTCGTAGCACCGTTATCAAGATATATCACAGCTTTTTCGGAATTATACCCATAATCCTTATATTATTTCTACGCAGAATATACTGTGCCCTGTCCTTATCTCCAAAGACCAGCAGGCTGTAACCGCAGGACCTTACTGCATTGTTTTTTGGTGCTCTTTCAACCGAGCTCGGTATATTGTTTTTGTCAAGAAGCTCTTTTCCCCTGAGAGCCTTTGACACCGAGGTCACCAGGATATAATTTCCCATAAAATCACCCCACAGCACTATATACTATGGGGCAAAAAACTATTTGTGTATCAGCTGAGATATTTTTTCAGATACTGTCCCGTGTAGCTTTGGGGGATCTGTGCAACCTCCTCGGGAGTACCCTCGGCAACTATCGTGCCTCCCCTGTCGCCTCCCTCGGGTCCAAGGTCGATTATGTGATCTGCGGTTTTTATCAGGTCGAGGTTGTGTTCGATGACTATGACCGTGTTGCCCGTTTCTACCAGCTGCTGCAGTACTTCGATCAGCCTGTGAACATCGGCAATATGCAGACCCGTGGTAGGCTCGTCAAGGATATACACGGTTTTGCCCGTGCTTCTCTTTGAAAGCTCGGTGGCAAGCTTGACCCTCTGTGCCTCACCGCCCGAAAGCGTGGTGGAGGACTGCCCTATTTTGATATATCCAAGTCCCACCTCCGCAAGAGTTTTCAGCTTGCGGAATATCCTTGGGTGATTCTGAAAGAAGGTACAGCCTTCCTCTACCGTCATTTCCAGCACATCATAAATGGACTTGCCCTTGTATTTGACCTCCAGCGTCTCACGGTTATAGCGATGACCCTTGCAGACCTCGCAGGGTACAAAAACATCGGGCAAAAAGTGCATCTCTATCTTTTTTATGCCGTCACCCTGACACGCCTCACAGCGTCCTCCCTTGACGTTGAAGGAAAACCTCCCGGGACCATAGCCACGCATCTTCGCCTCGTTCGTTCCCGAATAGAGCAGGCGGATATCGTTGAACACTCCCGTATAGGTAGCCGGATTACTGCGTGGAGTTCTGCCGATGGGACTTTGGTCTATCTGTATCACCTTGTCCAGATTTTCAATACCGAGTATCTCCCTGTGCTTACCGCTCCGACACTTGGCACGGTTCAGCTCCTTGTGAAGCTTTTTATAGAGTATCTCATTTATCAAAGAGCTTTTTCCGCTGCCCGATACACCCGTAACGCAGACAAATTTCCCGAGTGGAATTTTTACATCTATATTTTTGAGGTTGTTCTGCTCCGCTCCCCTTATCTCCAAAAACTTACCGTTGCCCTCTCTCCTGCTTTCGGGAACGGGGATCGTGCGTCTTTTTGAAAGATACTGACCCGTGATCGAATCCGGTGCGGCAATAATATCCTCCACTGTACCGCAGGCTACTATCCTTCCGCCGTGAACACCTGCACCGGGACCTACATCTACGATATAGTCCGCACTGAGCATAGTGTCCTCGTCGTGTTCCACCACGATAACGGTGTTGCCCTTGTCCCTGAGTGCTTTCAGCGTGCCGAGAAGCTTGTCATTGTCACGCTGATGCAGTCCTATGGACGGCTCATCAAGGATATACAGCACCCCCATAAGGGAAGAGCCGATCTGTGTGGCAAGCCTGATACGCTGGCTCTCTCCGCCCGAAAGAGTGCCGGTGTTCCTCGAAAGTGTGAGGTACTCCAGACCGACCGACCTCAGAAAGCTCAGCCGTGAGCGTATCTCCTTCAAAATGGAATCCGCAATAAAGCTCTCCCTCTCGCTGAGCTTCAAGCCGTTGATGAACTCCAGGCTCTGTGTCACCGACATATCGCAAAATTCCGCAATATTTTTTTCTCCGACAGTGACGGACAGGGCTTCTCGCTTTAGGCGTCTGCCGTTGCACTCGTCACAATTATGCTCCGACATATATGAGCGTATTTCCTCTCTTATCCAGTTTGAGCTTGTTTCATTGTAACGCTTCTCCAGACAGGCGACTATGCCCTCAAACTCGGTTTCCTTTGTGATGAAGCCACGGCTGTTTGTG
>CACYCD010000238.1 GCA_902772755.1 uncultured Ruminococcus sp. | reverse complement strand
GTGTAAAGAGTAAAGAAGCAAAGTTCTATTTTCGTGAGGGTCTGATTGCCATGTTAGACGAACTGGAACCCGAGGTAGTGCTTGTATACGGTTCAATGCCACGACAGATATTTCAGGGACTGGAAAATCGCACGCATTTTGTAAATTATCCCGATTGGATTACCTATAAGAAAGCAGGTGGTCGCTGATGGGAACAACAAAAAGCGGTAGATATCTTAATACTCACGGATCCAAAACTCGTGTTAGCAAGTTTGCAATCGTTCATTCAAATGAGGGTGAATTTACAAAATCACAAAAACGAGTTAATGGAAAAATGACCATTGTATTGCGTCTTGCAAACGATGGTCACGGTCAAGATGGTATGGATCTTTTGGATAAATATGGAATTGCTTATAATATAACGAAAGTTTGGTCAAATGGAGTGAGAGTAGGTAATATTCCGACCCATATGAACCGAAAATATAAAGCCAAACAAGATGGACAATCCTGGTTTCCAAAATCATGGACAGCTAAAACCATACGTCGTGCCGGTGAGAAAGTTGCAGATATGTACAAAGGCAAACGTATTAAGGATGGCGTAAGAATCTATGGCGTATATAAAGGGGTTAGGGTTGGAGTGATCATGACAAAAGGTAAAATCGCAACAGTTTTTCCTGATGTTGATCAAAGCTCACTTGCTAAATAATTGTGAGGTGTTTATAATTATGCTGGCTAAAAGCATTCATAAAATAATTGAAAAAAGAGCTCGTTTAGATTCACACGATTCATACGGTACGGAAGAGTGTTGGAACGCCGAGATTCAAATGCTTACTGATGATCTTAATAACACACTTAATTTCTTTGAATATGAGTGTAGTGATATAGATTTTTTCTGGTTGTCAGAAGTATTTGAAAGAGTATCTAAGATTTTTCAAAACAAGGTTTTTGTTGATGTTTTAAGAAAACGGCTCTCAAATGTACATCGAGAGGGATATATAAACAACACTCTTAATGATGAGTTCATATCCAATAATATTTCTTACGATGACTATATCGATACCGTTACAATGGAAATTGAATTTGCCGAAGGTGCCTTGCACGAAAAATAACCAACCAATAAGATAAAAGTTTCCCAATTTACCGGACTATATAAAACGCTAAAATAACTACGAAAATACGTTATCTTCTGCTAAACAATCTTAAGAAACCTGTTCCAAATTGCAAAAATCTGCTGACTTTTGCTGGTTTTGAGCATTAAAAATGCAAAGTTGTTTGTATTTTGGTATGAGTATTTAGTCCAAATATAATATTTTTAGAACTATCTGCAACTGGAATAATATTACAAAAAATCGACGCTTTTATAATTTATAGGCGTGTATAGTACGCTATTTTGGGAAACTTATAATAAGATATTTGTTGCCGTGTTTTCTTGTTTTAGGATTGCACGGCATCATTAAATTTAATAGCAAAATATTACTATACAGAAAATACTATGATTATCCGCCATGCAAAAATACAAGCGACAGGTTAACTTTCCCGATATGGGAGACAAATTCCGCTTCTTTTTCGGCTTCCGCAAGGAGATTTATCGGTAATCCGTAGTAGCTTTCACCGCCTGTTCTCTCAGGGGGTGTTATGTACATCTCGATAAATGTTTTGTCCTTGTCTACCGTGACGGTATCAATTACTTTATCATCAAGTTTCAGATCGTGATATGTACCGTCTTTATTCAGCAGATAGTAAGTCTGACCGTTGTACTCCCTTATTTCCAAGTCTGTGTCAGCAAGCTGACCGTTACCCTCAACAGGAACATAAAGGCTGAAAGGTTTGCCGATCAGGACTTTGACGGGTATGTTTTTGTATGAAGTAAAGCGATCCGTGCCGTTGTCATAGCTGCTGTGCCAAAAGGAATACCTTTTGTTGATCTCAATAACGGTATCTTTTGCAAGCGGTGTATACTCCTTAAACTCCGTTCCGTCCGAGATGGTCTGACCGTCACTTGCTGTGATCGTCATTTGAGGATTGTTTAAAGAATCCTGCCAACAGACAGGCTCTCCCCATTTTGAGATGATGTCTTTATCTGTATACAGCGTGCTTGATACATACTCTGACAGTGCTGAATAAGTTGATGATTTTGCAGTGTCTTTATTGATGTTGAAGAATGAATCATTCACTGTCACATACATCTTGTAGATATCCCTGTCGCCGCTATAAAGCTTGTAGCCTGTTTTTTGCAAATTCCAAGTGCAGTAGTAGGTGTAATCCGAGCTGTCGGTACTTTTCAATGCACCAAGGTGTTTGAAAAGCTCCTGAACGGTTTTGAAGTCCCGATCATTGCCGATATAATATGTTGCAGGTACAATTCCTTCTTTGGTAAAGGTCGCACGAAGATAATCCTTGCTGTCGTCCCAATTTATCACGCACTGCATATCCCTGACTTTCGGCTCTGCCGTAACAGTGTAGTCTGTTACATATTCGTAGGAAGCATTTCTATCATTGTTGCGATAATCGGTTTTGACCGAATTTCCGTTGATATCGGTTACGGTCTTTTCCTCGACCTCGTAAAAATCAATAGCATTTATTCTGATACTTAAAATTTTATCCGTGTCCTCGTCAAACATTTTCTGAATGCTTTCGGGTTCAAGATAGTATTCCTTGCCGCATTGCATTGATATGGTTTTGGCAGAGTTCAGAGGAAGAGTACCCGAATTTTCAATGACAGCCGAGGCGGTGAAAGTATCGCCAGTGTACGGATCTCCGTCATTGATGTGCGTGAGTTTTGCTTCTGCAGCACTGACATAGATCTTTGTTTCCCTCTCGGAGGAAAATTCTTTAGTTCCACCAAACTCATAATGCAGTGTTCCCGTGCTGTGGAATGTGACCTTTGAAGCTGTTGTTTCGGGGGTTGTGACCTCTGCATTGTCCGCCGTCAGGTCGGAATATATACTGTGCTTTGCCAACTTGAATTTGAAATTTACAGCTATCTCCTTATCGGAATATCTGCCCCAAGAATGAAATTCCGGATTGTTTATCACTCCGTTGATCTTGATTTTCGGCACGGTTTCTTCATCAAGAACATCAACACTGCTGATATTAAAGTCTCTGAACGAGTAGTTTTCATTTACTT
>CACYCD010000237.1 GCA_902772755.1 uncultured Ruminococcus sp. | reverse complement strand
TTAGCATTGCCGAAAACTCGTTTGAATATTATATCCAGATTTAGTTTTACGATATCTCCGTGAGTTCTCATAAAAAACACACCTCGTTTCTTAATTATATTATAGCTCATTGCGGAAAAAAGTCAAGTGAAACTATTCGTTTATATTGCAAAAAACAGCTGTGAAGGAACAAAGCTAAAGCTTCGTTTCTTCACAGCTTATTTATGTCTTACTCCTCGCCGGCGAGGAACTCGCTGGCTTCGGTCACTCCGTTTTCGATGTGATCCTCAACATCGTCCATAAGGGAGTTATCGTCGGTGGTTTCCCTGTCGTCGTTGCCGATAACGCCGTCATCGTCTGTCACGTCGCCGTTGTCGGTAACGGTTGAGGTCTCCGCAATTGTTTCTGTTGCACGCTCGGTGGCTGTAGTCATTGTTGTGTTGTCGGTCGTGGTTTCCGTATCGCTGTTATCCTTGTTGCCGCAGCCCACAAGCGACAGGGCAAGCAGAGCTGCAAACAGTGTCGGAAGTAAAAGCTTTTTCATAATGATCACCTCAAAAATAATGCCGTACTATAAAAGTACGGTATTATTATGTGACAATGGTTTTTAATTATTCAGGGATAAATCGTCTGTATGATTTTTTTCTCGTCATTCAGCCATTTAAAAATGGTTATGCTGCCGTCCGCAGCGTATTCCACGCAAAGACCGGTCTGTTTTCCATTTTTGAAATTGGAAATATAGGACAATCTGCCGTATTTGTCAAATCTTGCACCGACTCCGTTCGGCTTGTTGTCAGCCCACTCGCCCACGTGATAGGAGCCGTCGGAGGCACGCTTGCCCATTCCGAAGCCACAGCGTTTGTTTTCCTTCCACTCACCGCTGTAGCACAGTCCGCCGTCACGGAAATAGAACGAGCCGAAGCCGCTGCGTTTGTTTTTGTGATACTCACCCTCATACGCTGTTTTGCCGTTCTGCATCTGCGTTCTGCCGTAGCCCTCACGGGCAAGCTCGTCGCTGACCTCGCCAAAGTACAGATAACGTTCTCCGGAGCTGTTTATGATGAGGTCGGGTGCGATCGCATCGGGATTCTGCACACGGTGTTCGGGTTCCTTCTCAGCCGGCTCGGGTTCGGGGTCGTTCATCGTGACCTCTTTGGGAGTATCCTCTTTTGTATCAGCTTCCTTTGCCTGCGTCACGGGAGCTTCCGACTTTTTGGGGGCTTCCTTCGGTGCGGAATTTCTCTCCTTGAGGATCTCATCTATCAGCACCTCTATATCCGGCTTCTGTGTGTCGGTCTGCTCGGGGATTTCCTTCACGGGTTCCTCCGAAGCGGTATCATCGGGGAACTGCTCGGGCTGATCGTCAGCGTCCGAGGGTGTATTATTCTGTTCAAGAATAAACGGCTGTTCGTCCTCGGTGGCTTCGCCGTCAAAGACCTCGGCTTTTTCAAGGTCGTAGGTGGTGTTCATATTTTTTCTGATATTGAAATCAGCGTCCTTAAAGTTGAATCCGCTCTGCCTGTCCTGCTCGGTGATATAGACCTTCGGCTTCTTCTCCTCCTCGATCTGCTGATTTATCTCCTGTATGGCGGCGGTTATTTCGGCGATCTCACTCTCTGTGCCAAAGTAGACCACTCCCATATTTGTGAGGGCAGTCACCTTGATAAACGGATTTGCCCTTGACAGACGTTTGAGCGTCTCCTCGGATTCATCGGTCACCAGCAGTGAAAGCACCTCGGCGGTATTGCCCACACGGTAATTGATGACCGCCTGTTCACCCGAAATGCTCACCTCTGCCGTAACGGGCTTTCCGCCGAGTTCAAATTCGGCTTTGAGTATTTTGTGGTCGGGCGAAAAATAAGTCGTGATAAGCCCGGCACCGCTGTCGTCAAGGGTGGTTATCCGGTAGCCTCCGCCGTTGTCGGGCAGAGCCTGCTCCAGGATCTTTTTATCCCGTTGCACCACCCACTTCATCGGCTTGGTGCTTTCCAAATTATATGCGTATCTCAGCGAGATATCATTTATATTCTGAACCAGCTTATCGCATTGACGCTTGTTATGCTCAAAATAATTTCTGCGAACTTTTGCCAGCACATCGGCATTTACGTTGAACGGCATCAGCTCGTTAAAGGACAGTGAATAAATTATCAGCTTATCGGCATAAAAAACAGACATCGGTTATCATCCTTATAAAGAAATAGGGTTCTCTTTGGAACCCTATCTGAATATTACATTGATATGGTCTTGGCGACATTGTAGAGGTCAATGTCAAAAACTCTCTTCATATTGAGGGCTTCGGTGATATCGTAATCAACGATCTTGCCGTCCTTCATTGCGACAACTCTCTTTGACTTGCCCTCGTCAAGGAGCTGAACAGCGGCATAGCCCATCTGAGAAGCAACCACTCTGTCACGCACGGTCGGCGAGCCGCCTCTCTGCACGTGACCGAGGATAGTAGCTCTTGACTCTATACCCGTTCTCTTCTCGATATACTTTGCAAGATCCACAGAACCGCCCACGCCCTCGGCAACAACCACGATAAAGTGCTGTTTTCCGAGTTTTTTCGTTTCAACGATACGTGAAATAACGTCGTCCTCTATGTTGAAGTCAACCTCCGGCACAAGGATAGCCGTAGCTCCGCAGCTTATGCCCGTTTGAAGAGCGATGTCACCGCATCTTCTTCCCATAACCTCAACAACGGAACATCTGTCGTGCGACTGCGAGGTATCACGGATCTTGTCAACCATTTCCATAGCGGTATTCATAGCGGTATCAAAGCCAACTGTGTACTCACTGCAGGCAATGTCGTTGTCGATAGTGCCGGGAATGCCTATGCAGGGCACGCCCTGATCGGACAAAGCTCTGGCTCCCATAAACGAGCCGTCTCCGCCGATGACAACAACGCCCATAACGCCCATTTCCTTGCAGTGCTTAGCAGCCTTCTGCTGACCCTCAAGTGTCATAAATTCTTTACTTCTTGCTGTATAAAGCACAGTACCGCCAAGGCTGATTATGTTGGTAACGGAACGCAGATCCATCTCTACAAAATCCTTGTTAAGCAAGCCCTTATAGCCACGCTTCACACCTAACATATCAAAGCCCTTATTTATACCTGTACGAACAACTGCTCTTACAACGGCATTCATACCCGGAGCGTCGCCGCCGCTGGTAAGTACAGCAATAGCACCTTTGCTCATTATAAATCCTCCTCGGAATAGTTTGTATATGCCCAAATATCATATAATATCATTATACAACAAAACAAAGTGTTTATCAAGTATTTTTTGTAAAATGTTATTTGATAACTACATTTTCTTTGCCAAGAATGTAGTATAACTCGTTCATCAGCACGGGTGTTATCTCCGCAAACATTGTACGGGGGGCTTTGTACTGACGTTTTTCGCCCTCGTCATAAAAAATCACCGTGGTATCTCCGCAGAGCAGCTCCAGAACGTTTTTGACTTTTTGGAATTTTTCTCCGCTCATATCGGGAAGTCTGAGGTAGAGCTTTGCGGGCTTGTCGGAAATATTACCGCTCAGCTTATTCTTCGGCGGTGGCGGCGACACACGGTTTACCATTATTTTCGGCTCCTCATTTTCTCTTGAGCTGAGAGTACCCGTTAGCTCAGCTATGCCACCCTCGTAGATGTAGTTCGAGAACTCCTGAAGCGTTTTCGGAAAAACTATCCCCTCCATAGAACCGCTCTTGTCCTCAACATTTATGAAAGCCATCATCTGATTCGATTTTGTGACCTGATTTCTCACACTGTCGATGATAACAAACAAGCGTATCGGTCTGCCGTCACGGTAGCCTCGGTCGGTCTTTGAGAGGATATCCCCTATCCTGTCGGCACGGACAGCTTTTATATAGCCCTCGTACTCGCTCAGAGGGTGACCGCTGAGGTACATTCCTGCCATATCACGCTCCATAGCGAGCTTTTCGGACAG
>CACYCD010000236.1 GCA_902772755.1 uncultured Ruminococcus sp. | reverse complement strand
TACAAACCACACAGTCCTCGGTGAGGCTCTTGAAAAGTGGAACAAGAACCTTATCAGAGAGATCACACCCGAGATCCTCACTATCATTGAGAGAATAGCTATCCACGAGTACAACGATATGCACGCAAAGGGCGTAAGCGATGAGCAGTTTGCCAAGAAAATGGCTATCATCGACGGCGACCTTATCCACATGGCAAGACTTGCCTGCTATGTAGGCTCTTATGTGAACGGCGTTGCTTGGATCCACACCGAGATCCTCAAGAATGACGTTCTCAAGGAATGGTACGCACTCTATAAGGACAGATTCCAGAACAAGACAAACGGAATCACACAGAGAAGATGGCTTGGTCTTTGCAATCCCGAGCTTGCCGAGTTCATCACAGAGAGAGTCGGCGATGGCTGGCTGAAAGATCTTTCCAAGCTCAAAGGTCTTGAAGACTGTCTTGACGATGCTTCCGTCAAGAAGTTCAACGCTATCAAGAAGAAGAAAAAGACTCAGCTTGCCAAGTATATCAAGGAAACAGAGGGTGTGGAGATCGACCCGACCTTCATCTTTGATATCCAGGTCAAGAGACTGCACGAGTACAAGAGACAGCTCCTCAATGCTTTCTCAATTCTCGCTATCTATTTCAGACTGAAGGATGGTACGCTGAAGGATTTCCAGCCCACAGCATTCATCTTCGGTGCAAAGGCTGCTCCCGGCTATGCAAGAGCCAAGGCTATAATCAAGTACATCAACGAGATCGCTAAGCTCGTGAACAACGACCCCGACACCAAGGACAAGCTGATGGTTCACTTTGTACAGAACTACAATGTTTCCTATGCTGAGAAGATCGTTGTTGCCGCTGATGTTTCGGAGCAGATCTCCACAGCAGGCACAGAGGCTTCCGGCACAGGCAATATGAAGTTTATGCTCAACGGTGCCGTTACCCTGGGTACATACGACGGTGCAAATGTTGAGATCGCTCAGCAGGCAGGCATAGATAACGAGTATATCTTCGGTGCAAGAGTCGATAAGATCGACGAGTACAAGGCAAGAAAGGACTACAACCCCAGAGCGATCTACGACAGCAACCCCGAGATCAAGAGAGTGCTTGACACCCTGGTAAACGGCACATTCTCTGATGACGGTGCTGTAGGTGAGGGTTCCTTTGCAGAGCTGTACACAGGCTTGCTCAACGGTACAAACTGGCACGATCCCGACCACTACTTCCTCCTTCTTGATCTGCCCGATTACATCGAGACAAAGCTCAGATGTAACAGAGATTACAAGAACAGAACTGAATTTGGCAGAAAGTGCCTGATGAACGTTGCAAACGCAGGCTTCTTCTCCTCAGACAGAACTATCCTTGACTACGCTAAGAACCTTTGGCACGTAAAGTGATTTAATTTAACCGACCCCCGATTCCCTGTGATTCGGGGGTTAGATGATAATAATTATTATGAACAATAAAAAAGTATTGCCCATCGTTTTGGCAGTGCTCGCAGCAGGAATCATAATCGGCTGTGTGCTGGCTATGTCTGCCAAAAATGATCCCGAAAAAGAAAATACAGGTGCAGATGCTTCATCACAGGTGCAGACCACGCAAAGCAGTGAGACTGAAAGCTCCACCGCTTCCGCCGACAATAGCACAGACAGGACCATAAGCGGCGACAGTGGAGTAAGCAGCATTGATGCACAGGGCGATGACAGCAGCATAATTACCGACAGTGGCGGTGTAAGCGGTCAGATCCAGGGTGAAGGCAGCTCGGTATCAACTGCTTCGGGTTCTGATACTGCTTCAAAAGCGGAAAAAACCGCAGGCTCACAGAACAGCAGCACGGATAAGTCAGCTTCAAAACCGAAAAATATTCAGACCTCTTCCGGCTCAAACAGAAGTCAAACAGCTGATACTTCCACCTCAAAGGCGGAACAGACCACCTCTGCAGTCAGCTCCGATGTGGGTGAAACGCCCATAATGGACTTTGATGGCGGAGAGATAGAACTTCCGATGGAGATATTGGATTGAGCAGTACAACAGACTACCAATTTACACAATGAGGTGAAACAAATGAAAAAGATTATTTCTGTAATATTGACCCTTGCAGCAGCTGTTAGCATGGCTGTGCTTCCGGCAAGCTATGACTCGGCAGTCAAAGACTCTGATGTCGCTGTAGCTGCAACAAAATCAGTTGAGATGAAGGATCTCAAGATCAACGTGAAAACATCAAGAGAAATCACGCTGGAAAACCCCTACTCGAAGAACTACACGCTCAAATATGACAAGAGCATCATCAAGCTGGAGCAGATCCTTTACTCCAAGGGTAAGGAAGCTCACAGGCTCACAGGACTGAAAAAGGGTACAACTACCGTAAAAGCCGTTATCAAGGGCAAGGTTTACGGCTCGTTCAAGGTCACCGTGGGCGACTTCAAGGCAGGTATAAAGAAGAATTACAGCAACAGTACGATAAAGTTCAATAAGCACATAAAATCGTACAATTTAGTTGAGAGCGGTTCGGTTGACCTCGGTAAAGCGGTTAAGTATTTCCATATGGACGCCGAGTATACTGTCAAGATCAAGGATACCGCCATCGCTTCCTACCGCAAGCTCAAAAAGACTAACAATCTGCCGAAGCGTGTTGAGATTTACTCACTCAAGCCCGGAAAAACCACTGTGACTGTCTATGAAAAGAGGGGCAGTGCCGCAAAGCAGAATATAGGCACCATCGCTCTGACAGTCAAGAAGGCTAAGGACAGCGAGGTTGTCAATGCCAATATGAGCAACGACAATGACGGTCTCTTCTATGAGTTCTATATCAGTCCCGGCGACAAGGTGGATCTGAAATCCTTAATTGTCAAGAATTATATAAACGGCAGCTTGACAAGCAAAAAGTACAAGGACAGTGAGTACACGATCACCTTCAAAGCAGGTCCTGCAGATACCCTGACAGTTAATAAAAACGGCAAGGTCACCTGCCTCGGCGTAGGCAACGGTGAAAATTATGTGTCATATAAAATCACCTTCGCCGACGGCTCCAAGGTCAGCCAGAGCGGTTCCTTCGACATAACCGACGAGTAATTTTAGTTAGGATTTAACTGCATTTAATTTCCCAAAAATGCCCGAATTTACGGCTTGTGAACGAAAAATCGGTTAATTTTTAGGTATATAAACACCCGTTTCGCTCAGTGCGGAACGGGTGTTTTTCAGCCAACGGGTCAACCATCGTATAACCAAGTAAAAATCACGTAAAAACGCAAAAATCTGTCGGCTGCTTAACCTGCGTCAACAAGCAAAACAGCCAACAGATGACCAACGAACAGCCGATAAGCGACCGACGAACAGCCAACAAACGACCACATCATAAGAATTAAAGAAGTTAATAATTCAATAAGTTAGTTAGTTGTAAAAACCGCACTGACTGAAATGAATGAACGAAAAACCGAACCGGGCTGTGCAGGCTGTCAGTCTGCGAGGTAGTTGCCTAAAAAGCTGAACTCGGGTAGCTCCTCGCTAAGGGCGGACATCAGATCAAGCACGTGCCTGTCCTTGATGTTCCCGATAAAGTCCAGGTAAAAGAGGTATTGGAACGGAGCGTTTGCCCGTG
>CACYCD010000235.1 GCA_902772755.1 uncultured Ruminococcus sp. | reverse complement strand
TGCGTGCCGTCTGGAGGCTATTTCAGGCACTACTCCGCCGTAGAGCTTCTGTTCTTCTACAGAGCTGGAGATGACATTTGACAGCACCGTTCTGCCGTCCTCCACAACCGCTGCCGCAGTTTCATCGCAGGAGCTTTCAATTCCCAGTATCTTCATCGTTGTTCCTCAAAAACTTTGTCATTATCAAACCGTCCTCTGTGGGGTCACGGTAAAAATTCTTTCTTCTGCCGACTTCTTCAAAGCCATACTTTTTATAAAGGCTGACAGCGTTCCTATTGCTTGGTCTGACTTCAAGCGTAACAAAAGCAAGGTCGTTGTTGACTGCTGTGTCGATCACTGTTTGGATAAGCTTCTTGGCTATACCCTGTCTGCGGTACTTGTGCCGGACTGCTACATTTGCAATATAGCCCTCGTCCAGCACAATATTAAAGCCGATATAACCCACGGGAGAACCGTTATCCTCTGCTACAAAAAAGAACGAACCTTCTTTATCAAGCTCCGCTCTTATGCTGTCAAGCGACCACGGATGAGGAAAGCACTCCTCCTCGATCTGTCTGACCTTATTTACATTTGATTCGGACAATTTGTTAATCTGCATTTGAGTAGCCTGCAAGTATTTTATCTACACTTCTTTTGATTATGTCACGGCTGGAGCGATAGATGCCCAAGCCACAGCCGTAGGGGTCGGGTATCCCACGGTCGGAGCCTGTCATTACCTCTATCTTGCCTACCGGCACACCCATATCTATAAGCCTGTCGGTGTGAGCAAAGCTCATTGTGCAGATCTTGTCATAAGCTCCAAGGTCGCAGTCCCGAAAACACCTTGACGTGTGTTTGCTGATATCAACACCTATCTCCTCACAAGCTTTCACTGCATTTTCCGATACAGGCAAGCCGTCTGTTGTGTCAAGACCCACACTGTCAGCCCTGACATCAAGATTTTTTTCCTCTGCCAGCTTGTTGAATATTCCTTCCGCCATCGGCGAGCGACAGGTATTGCCTGTGCATACGAACAGTACTTTTTTCATACAGACATTCCTTTCGAGTGATTGTTATTACATTATAACACCGCATACAGATTTTTTCAATAGTGTACATTTAAAAACACCACTGCTTTTTTCACAGAAATCCATAGATTTCTTCTACTGAATTTGATATATATTTTGCACCGGCTTCTATTAGTTCTTTTTTTGAGCCGTAGCCGTAGGTTACGGCTATTGTGGGGATGTTGAATTCTTTGGCACCCAGGATGTCGAACTTTCTGTCGCCTATCATCACGGCTTTGGCACGGTCCTGTGGATCTAATGTAGCCAAGGCATAACTGAGGACTGCGGTTTTGGTGATACGGGTGGTATCCATTGTAGCACCTGCTATAAGGTCAAAGTACTTATCTATTCCGTGGGTTCTGAGAATATGTATGGCAAACTGCTCGGGCTTGCAGGTGGCGAGAATTATTTTTCTTCCGGATTTTTTGATTCGATCCAGGAGTGCTTCTATTCCGTCATAGAGAGTATTCTCATCTATTCCCTTTTCGCTGTAGTATTCACGGTAATAACGGACTGCGGTCAGGGCTTGCTCTCCCTTCAAATCATATAATTCCCCAAAGGATACGGTCAATGGAGGTCCTATGAATTTGTGAAGTTTTTCTTTCGATGATTCTTCTATGCCGAATTTTGCAAGTGCATATTTTACGGAATTTACAATTCCCTCTCCCGTATCAGCGATAGTTCCGTCCAGATCAAAGATAGCGGTACTGAATTTTTGTTTTATGATTTCCATATTTTCTCACCAAAAAAGAGGCAATGAACACCTCATTGCCTCCTTGAAAAACTATTTATCAGTTGCCTGCAACTGCTGCTGCGACCTCTGCGGCAAAGTCATCGTTTCTCTTCTCAAGACCTTCGCCCTTTTCAAAGCGGACAAATTCCTTGATAGCGATTGAACCGCCGAGTTCCTTGGCAGTATTGTTGGTGTACTGCTTTACGGAAATCTTGTTTTCCTTTACAAAAGCCTGGTCAACAAGGCAGTTCTCTGTGTAGTACTTGTTGATTTTACCCATAACGATCTTGTCTGCGATAGCCTCGGGCTTGCCGGAATTGATGACCTCAGCCTTCATGATTTCTTTCTCATGCTCAAGAACCTCTGCAGGAACATCATCTCTTGTGAGGTAAGGTGTATTGAGAGCTGCGATCTGCATTGCAATATCCTTGCCGTAGGAAACAAACTCGGGCTTGTCAGCGAGGTCTGTGTCAAAGTTTACGAGAACGCCGATAACGCCGCCTGCGTGTACGTATGAAACACAGGCACCCTCGAGGAGCTTGAAGCGACGGAGCTTGATGTTCTCGCCGATAACCTGGATCTTCTCCTGAAGAAGCTCCTCAACAGTCTTGTCTGTGCCGCTTGCCTTGCAGGCAAGGAGAGCCTCTACATCAGCAGGAGCATTGTCCATAACTGTCTGTGCACAGGTCTTAACAAAGCTGCGGAAGTCCTCGTTCTTTGCAACGAAGTCTGTCTCTGCATTAACTTCAATAACAACACCCTTTTTGAGGTCATCTGAAGTCATGGCAAAAGCCATACCCTCGGCGGCGATTCTGCCTGCCTTCTTTGCTGCTTTTGCAAGACCCTGCTCTCTGAGGTAGTCAACAGCCTTGTCCATATCTCCGTCAGCTTCTACAAGAGCTTTTTTGCAGTCCATCATACCGCAGCCTGTCTGCTCTCTCAAAGCCTTTACATCTTTAGCTGTAAATGATGCCATATCTATCTCTTCCTTTCAAACAATTACCTCTTGAAAAATGAGGCAAAACATCTATATTAAAAACTTATTCAGAATCGTCCTCAACTGCTGCTTCTTCAACAACTTCAGCAGCACCTGTCTGACCCTCTCTGCCCTCGATAACAGCATCAGCCATAGCACCTGAAATGAGCTTTACGGCACGGATAGCGTCATCGTTTCCGGGGATAACATAGTCGATCTCATCGGGGTCACAGTTTGTGTCAACAATAGCAACGATCGGAATATTGAGCTTCTTAGCCTCGGCAACAGCGATCCTCTCTTTTCTGGGGTCGATGATGAAGAGGGCACCGGGGAGCTCTGTCATATCCTCGATACCGCCGAGGAACTTTTCGAGCTTTTCGATCTCAAGGTTGAGCTTGACAACTTCCTTCTTGGGGAGCAGGTCAAATGTACCGTCTGCCTCCATAGCACGGAGCTGCTTTAATCTGCCCACTCTTCTTCTGATGGTGGTGAAGTTTGTCATCATACCGCCGAGCCATCTTGCATTTACAAAGTAAGAACCTGCTCTGGTTGCTTCTTCTCTGACAGACTCCTGAGCCTGCTTCTTTGTACCTACAAAGAGAAGGCTTTTGCCGTCTGCTGTGAGTTCCTTGACAAAGTTATAAGCTTCATCAAGTTTTTTAACGGTTTTCTGCAGATCAATGATGTAGATACCGTTTCTTTCGGTGAAGATGTACTCAGCCATTTTGGGGTTCCATCTTCTTGTCTGGTGTCCGAAGTGAACACCTGCTTCGAGGAGCTGTTTCATAGATACAACTGCCATTTTAATAATCCTCCTTAGGTTAGATCCTCCGCAGATGATTTGATTTGATTACCGAAAGGTAAGAGTCTTACCCACCTGTGGTAATCTGCACCTGCGAGCGTGATGCAAAGTAGATTTTACCATATATAAAAAAAAAAATCAAGCATTTTTTTGAAAAACACTTGATTTTTT
>CACYCD010000234.1 GCA_902772755.1 uncultured Ruminococcus sp. | reverse complement strand
TGTATATTATTTATTTAAAATACAAAAAAACAGAACCGAAAATAAGATCGCAAAAAAGTCCTTTGTTCGGGATTGGCTTTTGTTTACTGCGTTTCTAACTCTTTCCACTTCATGTAAACCTAATTTTACTATTGGCTTTTCGTTTATTTTGTTGATCATACTAATAATTGATTTTATCAAATCCAAAGGCAAAAATCTGATATATTCCATATTGATTGGATCTTCTGTTTTACCCAACATCGCACTGGTTTTGTTTCAGCAGAGCCGATCGCTTTCTGAAGAAGATCCGATAGCGATCGGTTTTATGAAATTCTTTCTTGCTGTTAACGAGCATCCTATTGTATGTATAATCGAAACCTTGGGAGTTACTTTAGTTGTACTTGTTATTTCTTACAAATCTCTTTTTAAGGATAGATTTTTCACATTTGCGTGGTCAAACTTCTTAGTCAATTTTTTTATTGCGGCTTTTTTATATCAAGATAGTTTTAGATTATGGCATGGAAATTTCGCTTGGGGAATGAGGTGTTCAATCAGTTTTTTGTTTATTGCTTCAATAATAAAGATCAACTGTTATTCATCATCAAAAAAAATGAATATCCCTACTGTATTAACAATCGGTCTTTTGGGAGCTCACATTTTTTGCTGGCTAAAGTATTGCTATGAAGTAGTATTTCTGGGACTCTCTCCATGGTAAAATAATGGGCATCTCTAAGAGCTTGTTTAGTATCTTTAAGCACGCATCTTTACGGAACAATTTCCCGATAACTGTGTCAAACGGTCTTGCAATACGTCAGTATTACTGCACCATTCATAGATACTAAACAGACTCAAAAAACGGCAGCTGTATTTTATTCACAGCTGCCGTTTTGTTGTTTACATATTAACAATATCGCTTTCTTTTAAGAGTTTTATTCCGTTTTCGGTTAGGATTTTTTCGGCTTGGTCGTTGTCGGCTACACGCAGGACTACGGATGCGTTCTTTTTGGAAACGGTGATGAAGGCGTACATATACTCGATGTTTATGTTGTGTCTTGCGAGGATATGCACCACCTTGGCGAGGGAGCCGGGTACATCGGGGATAGACACGCCCACTACCTTTGTGATCGATACAAAGCATCCCGAGGACTCAAGTGCTTCGAGTGCTCGTTCGGGTTCGGTGACGATCAGTCGGAATATGCCGAAATCCTGTGTATCGGCGACGCTCATTGCTCTGATGTCAATACCTGCATTTGCGATGGAGTCGGTGATAGTCACCAGCTTGCCCTCTTTGTTTTCCACAAAGATGGATATTTGTTTTACAGCCATTTTATTAGCCTCCCTGTATAATTAAATATTTATTCCCAGCCTTTTGCGGTTGTCTATTACCCTGACAGCCTTGCCCTCGGAGCGTGCTATGCTCTTGGGTGAAACAAGGTGAACATTGGGGTTGATGCCCAGCATTGCCTTCATTGCGTTTCTGAGCTTTTTCTCCTTGCTCGTGATAGCCTTGGGTGTGTCGGAGAAGTCATCGGGGTTCATCTCTACATTGATGTCAAAGGTATCGGTGTTGTTCACTCTGTCAACAATGATCTGATAGTTGGGAGCGTAACCGCTGTTGAGCAGTACGGCTTCTATCTGGCTTGGGAACACATTTACGCCTCTGATTATCATCATATCATCGGAACGTCCGAGTGGCTTGGTCATTTTTACGAAGGTGCGTCCGCAGGAGCATTTTTCACGTGAAAGCACGCAGATATCCCTTGTGCGGTAACGCAGCAGCGGAAAA
Organism: uncultured Ruminococcus sp.; assembly: GCA_902772755.1. Taxonomy (GTDB): domain Bacteria; phylum Bacillota; class Clostridia; order Oscillospirales; family Acutalibacteraceae; genus Ruminococcoides. The sequence goes on along the minus strand of CACYCD010000234.1, from coordinate 6,099 downwards.
GCTTCCTTGTCCAGTGAGGTAAAGACCAGCTCACCCTTTGAGCCGAGGGGGAGTGTTTCTCCCGTATCGGGGTCGATGATCTCGGCTATGAAGTGGTCTTCATTTATGTGCATACCGTTCTGCTCCTCGCACTCAAAGGCAACACCGGGACCGCTTATTTCAGTCAGTCCATAGATATCATAAGCCTTTATTCCCAGCTTATTCTCGATATCCCTACGCATCTCCTCCGTCCACGGCTCTGCACCGAAGATACCTGCCTTCAGCTTGTTGTCCTCGGGCTTGAAGCCCTTTTCGTGCAGGGTCTCACCTATGTATGCGGCATAAGAGGGGGTACAGCAGAGGATCGTAGCATTGAGATCCATCATAAACTGTATCTGTCTCTCGGTGTTTCCGCTTGACATCGGGAGCGTAAGACAGCCTGCCTTATGAGAGCCACCGTGGATACCTGCACCGCCCGTAAACAATCCGTAGCCGTATGCCACCTGAACCACATCGTGTTCTGTACCGCCTGCCGCTGTTATGGCACGGGCACAGCAGTCCTCCCACATATCGACATCATTTTGAGTGTAGAACGCAACCACACGCTTGCCGGTCGTACCCGAGGTAGAGTGGATACGCACGCAGTTTTTTACATCGGTTGCGAGCAGTCCGTAGGGATAAGCCTCTCTGAGGTCGTCCTTGCAGATAAACGGGAGCTTGTGCAGATCCTCTGTTCCCTTGATATCGAGGGGGCTTACACCCTTTTTATCCATAAGGTCACGGTAATACTTCACATTGTCATAAACATAACACACCTGTTTTACAAGTTTTTCGTCCTGGAGCTTTTTTATCTCGTCAACAGGCATAGTTTCAAACTCAGGCTGAAAATATTTTTTCTCCATATCCATCATCTCTTTCTCCAAAAATCATCAATGATCATATCCTATTTTGAAAGCCTTCTTGTTTATTTCAACAAAATTCGGTTTTACGCATTTTTCAATTGCTTTTTCCCACTTCTCGCAGGGAATGTCAAAGTATTTTGCCAGCTTGCCCATCAGCACGATGTTGCAGGCTTTGGCTGAACCTGCCTGTGTTGCAAGTGAGAGAGCGTCCAACGCATCTACCTGCACACCCTTTGAGGACATTTCCTCGAGGACGGCATCGGGATATACCGTACTGCCGATGATAACGGGCATTGGGTCTATCTGCTGGGTATTCACAATGACGGTACCACCTTTTTTGAGGTGTCTTACATATCTTGCGGCTTCTATTTTTTCAAAGCTGACGATGAAATCGGCTTCGCCCTCCTCTATAACGGGGGAATACACCTTGTCGCCGAATCTGACATAGGTGACGACAGAACCGCCACGCTGACTCATTCCGTGAACCTCGCTCACCTTTACATCAAAGCCTTCGTCTACAAGAAGTCTGCCCAGCAGCTTTGAAGCGAGCAGTGAGCCTTGACCGCCGACACCAACGATCATAATATTTTTAACAGCCATTGTTATTCCTCCTCACTTTCAAACGCATCAAACGGACACAAGCCTGCACAGACTCCGCAGCCTACGCAGAGGGTGCTGTCAACAACAGCGTGTTTATCTCTGAACGAGATCGAGGGACAGCCGAACTTCATACAACGCTTGCAGCCACGGCACTTGTCGGGGTCAACACGCAGGGGCTTCTTCGGCTTGACGTATTTGAGCAGTACACAGGGTCTGCGTGAGATGATGACCGAAGGTTCTTCCTTTGCAAGCTCCTCTTTTACAACTCTCTCGCACTCTTCGAGGTTGTAGGGGTCAACAACTCTGACGGAGCTTATGCCGACAGACCTGCACAGAGCTTCAAGATCTACCTTTCCGGCAGGATCACCCTTGATGTTTTTGCCTGTTGTGGGGTTCTGCTGATGACCTGTCATACCTGTGATGGAGTTGTCCAGCACAATGACGGTGGAATTTGACTGATTATAGGCTATATTGATAAGTCCCGTTACGCCCGAGTGCATAAAAGTAGAGTCGCCGATAACGCAGACGGTGTTTTTCTCCGAGACTTCTCCGCCTGCCTTGTTAAAGCCGTGCAGTCCCGATACGGACGCACCCATACACAGCGTCATATCAAGAGCATTGAGCGGCGGCATTGAGCCGAGGGTGTAGCAGCCGATATCGCCCAGCACGGTTATCTTGTTCTTTGCCAGCACATAGTACATTCCTCTGTGCGGACAGCCTGAGCACATCATCGGAGGTCTTACGGGGATATTGGTATCCAATACCACGGTTTCTTTTTCTTCCAGCTCGAAAGCCTTAGCAATAGTCCTTTGCGAAAATTCGCCGAGTATGGAGAACTTCTCCTTGCCGATGACCTCAATGCCGAGGTTTTTGCAGTGAGTTTCTATTATCGGGTCAAGCTCCTCAATAACATACAGTTTTTCGACCTTTTTCGCAAAATCCTTGATAAGCTTAACGGGCAGGGGGTTCACCATACCGAGCTTCAGCACCGAAACGGTGTCGCCGAAAACCTCCTTGACATACTGATAGGAGGTCGAAGAGGTGATTATGCCGAAGCCACACTCACCTGTTCCCTCTTCCACTCTGTTGAAGGAGGCGGTCTCCGCAAGCTCAACAAGCTTTGCTGTCCTTTCCTCAACAAAGGGGTGACGTGCTATTGCATTGGCAGGTGCCATAATATATTTACGGGGATTTTTTTCATATTCCCTTGTGACCTCTGTTCTCTCTCCCTTTTCGGTGATGCTCTGAGAGTGAGCCACACGGGTACACATTTTGATAAATACGGGGGTGTCGTATTCCTCCGAGATCTCGTAGGCGAGCTTTGCAAAGTCGAGTGCCTCCTGAGAATCCGAGGGTTCGAGCATAGGCACCTTGGCGGCTATTGCATAGTGTCGTGAATCCTGCTCATTCTGAGATGAGTGCATTCCCGGGTCGTCTGCCACACAGATGACCATACCTGCATTTACGCCGGTGTAGGACATTGTAAACAGCGGATCCGCAGCTACGTTCAAGCCAACGTGCTTCATACAGCAGGCGGAACGCTTGCCACGCAGGGACGCACCGAAGGCAGCTTCCATAGCTACCTTCTCGTTGGGAGCCCACTCGCAGTATACATCGTCATATTTTGCAAACTCCTCTGTTATCTCCGTACTGGGAGTGCCGGGGTAGCTTGAAATAACGGAACAGCCTGCCTCATACAGTCCTCTTGACAGGGCTGCGTTGCCGATCATAAGTTCTTTCATACAGTATAACCTACCTTATCACTTATTTCTCAAATCTACTATTCTCTTAGCCTTGCCCTGGAAACGCTCTATCGTCTTGGGCGGAACGAGAGTTACCTTAGTTCTCAAGCCGAGGATAGAGTGCATCTTTGCCTCGATGTACTTTTTGAGGTCGCTCAGACGCTGATAATTTTCAAGCAGGGCAACATTCTCAAGCTCTACCTTGATCTCAAGATTGTCACGGTAATTCTCACGGGTGATGATCAGCATATAGTGAGGTGCGATATCCTTTATCTGGATAAGGATATTTTCTATCTGTGTCGGGAACACGTTTACACCCTTGATAATGAGCATATCGTCTGTTCTGCCCATAGTTTTTGCCATTCTTGCGTGAGTTCTTCCGCAGGAGCAAGGCTCATAGCTGATCTTCGTGATATCCTTTGTTCTGTATCTCAGCACCGGCATACCCTTTCTTGTGAGGGTGGTGATGACAAGCTCTCCGACTTCTCCCTCGCCAAGACGCTTGCCTGTGTCGGTGTCGATGATCTCGGGGAGGAAGTGATCCTCTGCAAAGTGCATACCGTTCCTTGCTTCACAGTCGCCCGATACGCCGGGACCGCCAAGCTCTGTCATACCGTAGTTGTCCGACACACGGATACCGAAGTTTGACTCTATCTGTGAACGCATAGCCGGAGTACACGGCTCTGAGCCGAGGATACCCAGCTTTAACGAATAATCGGACAGCGGATAGCCTGCATCCTTCACGCACTCTGAGAGATAGAGTGCGTAGGACGGTGTTGCCACCAGACCGGTCACGCCGTAGTCACGCATCATCATAAGCTGTTTTTCGGTGTTTCCCGAGGAAGCCGGAATGACCGTTACACCGATCTTTTCAAGGCCGTAATGCAGACCCAAAGCACCGGTGAACAGACCGTAGCCGAAGCTGATCTGCACAACATCATCGGCGGTAACTCCGCCTGCCATAGCCACACGTGCAACGCAGTCAGACCAGATCTCGAGGTCCTCTTTTGTATAAACTCCGACAGTGGGCTTGCCGGTCGTGCCGGAGGAAGCGTGGATACGCACGATATCCTTCATCGGAACTGCCGACAGTCCAAACGGATAATTGTCACGGAAATCGTCCTTTGTGGTGAATGGTATGTACTCTATATCCGACAGAGTCTTGATTTTTGAGCCGTCACCCACACCGCAGTCTGTTAGACGCTTGGTGTAGAGGGGGATATTGTCATAGCAGTACTTGACAATATATTTCAATCTTTCAAGCTGGAGAGCCTCTATTTGCTCTCTGGGCATAGTTTCAATTTCTTTTTGAAACATCATTTTGTATCAGTTCCTTTCAGGGGCTTGTTCTATTCTAACATATTATTCTGAAAATATCAATTTTCTTCTTCGTCTTCGTTGATGGATTTTTTGGAAGAAACAGTGACTCTTCTCTTGTAGCAGGAGAAGATCTGCTCCTGCCTGTCAAGATCCTTTGCGGGTGCAATGCCTGTCATTATCGGTGTGATGATGATACCCAGAAGCATAGCCAGCATACCTGCGTTGATGGGTGAGCGGAAGTACTCAAGTACGGGATTTTCAAATGTAACTCCGGTGAGGTTGCAGATAAATGAAGCGAGCGAGATGATGATGCCGAGTGCAAAGTTTACCCATACCGCAAACTTGGGAACTCTTCTGAGGTATAGACCGTACATAAACGGAGCGAGGAACGCACCTGCCAACGCACCCCAGGACACGCCCATCATCTGAGATATGAACATAACCGGTGAGCTTGCCTGGATTATAGCTATCATTGCAGAGATAACGATGAAGAACACAATGAAAATTCTCATCCAAAGCACCTGACGCTTGTCGCTCATTTTTTCCTTGCGACAAAATACAGGGTTGATAAAGTCAATGGTAAGCACGGAGCTTGATGTAAGCACAAGGCTTGACAGCGTACTCATTGAAGCGGAAAGCACGAGGATAACGACTATTCCGATAATTGCAGGTGAAAGGTTTTCAAGCATTGTGGGTATGATAGAATCATAACCGCCTACGGGCTTGATGCCGTCCTCACTCATTGTACCGAAAAGTCTGCCGAAGCCTCCGAGGAAATAACAGCCTCCTGCAACGATGATTGCGAATACTGTCGATACTATCGTGCCTGTGCTGATGGATTTTTCGGACTTGATGGCATAGAACTTCTGAACCATCTGCGGAAGTCCCCATGTGCCGAGTGAAGTCAGTATGACAACACCTATCAAAGAAATGATGTCTGGACCGAAGAACGAGGTGAATACTCCCTTGAACTCAGTACCTGACGCTGTCTTGACGCTCTCCTGCGAAAGCATTGCGATGGTTTCGGTAAGTCCGCCGTGTACCTGCATAACCGCTACGATAACGGCAACTATGCCGAACAGCATAACTATTCCCTGAATAAAGTCATTGATAGCAGTTGCCATATAACCGCCCAGCACAACATAAATTCCCGTGAGTACAGCCATTCCTATTACGCAGTAGGTATAGGGAATGTGGAATGCCATTTCAAAAAGTCTTGAAAGACCGTTGTAAAGCGAAGCCGTATACGGGATAAGGAACACAAAGATTATTACGGCTGCGGTGATCTTCAAAGCCTTAGAGTTGTATCTCTTGCAGAAAAAGTCGGGCATAGTTGCCGTGTCAAGGTGCTGTGTCATAACTCTTGTGCGTCTGCCGAGGATATTCCAGGCGAGCAGAGAGCCGATGAAAGCATTGCCGAGACCTATCCAGGTGGAAGCAAGACCGAATCTCCAGCCAAACTGACCTGCATATCCGACAAAGATAACAGCCGAGAAATAAGATGTGCCAAAGGCAAAGGCAGTGAGCCAGGGACCGACAGAGCGGTTACCCAGCAC
>CACYCD010000233.1 GCA_902772755.1 uncultured Ruminococcus sp. | reverse complement strand
GGTACACGACGAGCTGATAGCCGAGTGTCCCAACGAGGAAGCCGAGCAGGTCAAGGAAATAATCCAACAGGAAATGGAATCCGCCGTGACCCTCTCCGTCCCCCTAACCGCCGACGCCAACATAGGCAAAAACTGGTACCTCGCAAAGCAGTAAAAGAAGCAAGCTGTGAAGAGATGAGATGTTCTTCTCTTCACGGCTTTTTTTACGGAAAAAACTTTGTTTTTGGGTTGACAAGGGGGTGGGGTTGAGTTAAAATAGATTTATATAGAACGTATAAAATAATTGATGTAATCATTTTTATTTTAATTATTTTTTCTTTGCGAAAATGGTTTTATGCAGTGAGATGTCGGCGGAAAGGAGCAGAGCATTTTGAGATTGCAGGAGCGTTCTTGTATTTTTTGAAAGGAGCGGTAATATGTCAATTAAAGGACCCGGAGTAAAGATTTTTGCCTTGGTTTTGAGTGTGATAGCACTGGCGGCTGGGGTTTATATGACCTTTTTTCAGTCCGCAGGCTATGAAAAGACTACAGCTACCATCGTTTCCATAAAAGAAGATCCCGATTATATCCCCGACCCTAATAATGAAAACGATGTCAGTCACATCATCACTGTCAAGTACAAGGTCAACGGCAGGGAGTACAGCACCAGGCTGGATTCCGACAGCCCCTCTTACAAGGTGGGAGGCACTGTTGATATCCGCTACGACCCCAAGGACCCTCTGAAAATCACCTCCGGTATGGGCTTCGGTCTGTATCTTATGATAGTAGGCGGTGTTATCCTTATCGGGCTGATCGTCCTGACTGTCAAGAAGAGAAGCTCTCTCAAACAGCTCAAGGAAATTCAGGGTGAGATCACCTACGCACCCTCGCAGAAGGGAGAGGAGAGGAAGCTATATTTCCTCACCGACCTCGGCACGCCCAAGTACGGTCACAGGATAGAGGACGCAAACCGCAGAGTTCTCTATGAAGCCAAGATGACAAAGTTCACACTGACAAATCCGTTCGGCTTTGACTTCATAGACCACGAGCACGGAAAAACCACTCCCCACCTCATCGGTCACGAGGAGGAGAGCGAGTGGGGGCTTATCTTCCTTGACAACCACTATACCTTTACCCTTGACGGAGAGGATATCTGGAAGCACCTCAAAAACAACGGAATTTCGGTGGATTCAAGATTTTCAACCAAGGGTGTCAGCTTCACCCTCCTGCGTGACGGGGAAGAGATGGCATTTGTGGAAACCAGCAGTCAGTATGTTCATGAGGACGATGCCGAGCAGCACAAGGTTGCTTCAAAAATACCCGTGCAAGGCTTTTACCGCATAACCACAAGGGAAACTGACCTTGACCTGCTGTTTGTATCAATTCTTGCCTTTGCTCGAAGCGGTGCGACCGATGACAGAGGCGGAAATTACAAGACCATCTTCAACACAATGAAGAATTAGAACAGTTCTCTACGGAAAGGAGGTAGCTATGGATCCGATTGCTGTTGGAATTTTTGCGGTGTTTGTTGTTGCGATAATTGTCGCAGTGGCGTTTACTATGAAACGCAACAGCGAGCTAAAGAATAACGGCATTGAAGCTGATGCCGTTGTGTCCAAAATCAAAGAGAACGAAACCACTGATTCCGATGGAAATACCGACTTTACCTACACGTTCTATGTCACCTATCAGCTTCAGGACGGCACTATGGCGGAGGCAAAGCTGGGTAAGGCAGGTCATCACGGTCTGCGTGTGGGCGACAGGCTGAGAATAAAATATCTGCCGAGCAAGCCCAAGTATGTAATATTATCAGAATGAAAAGGAGAAAACAATGAAGAAGTCAAAACAGATCTTGTGTTTACTGCTCTGCGTGCTGATGAGCTTTTCCACGCTTGCAGTAACAGCACAGGCGGCAACGCCTAAAAAATACGTCAAGTCCATCAGCGTCACCAAGAAGGACACCGTAACTATCCCTGCCGACAAAACCACAGTGACAAAGACCTACAAGGTCACTGTCAAGGTCAAGGGCAGTGCTTCAAAAAAATTCACCGCTAAATCGGGCAACACTGCCGTTGCCACAGTAAAGGTCAGCGGAACCAAGATCAATGTGACTGCCAAAAAAGCAGGCAAAGCCAAGATCACAGTTACGACCAAGGCTAAGGGTGCAGCCGGAAAAAAGCTGAGCAAGACCCTTACCCTCACTGTCAAGAAGCAGGCAGGCTATGTTTCATCGCTCAGCCTCAGCAAGAAAGCCGAGATCATCATTCCTGCAGGACAGACAAGTGCAGAAAAAACCTTTGACGTCACTGTCAAAACAGTCGGCAGTGCTTCTAAAGCATTTACCGCCAAGTCAAGCAACACCAAGGTTGCCACAGCAAAGGTCAGCTCAGGCAAGCTCACGGTCATTGCAGAGGGCAGCGGAACTGCCATTATCACAGTTACGACCAAGGCTAAGAACGACGACGGCATAAAGCTCAGCAAGACACTTGTTGTTACTGTTGCCTATGAAGAAGAGCCTGAGCCATACGTGCCTGCATATATCAGCGAATATAACCGAGAGATCGAGCTGAGCTGCAGCCCCTATGCAGAAACAAGTCTTGTCAGTATGTGCAACATAGAGGTAGCCGAGATCGTCAGCAGTCCTGATGATAACTGTGCATATTTTGCCGAGGTCAAGGACACAAGCGTTGCACGTTCGATGTACCAGCGTACAGTTATTGTGGCTGAGGGTGAAGGAACTACTACCGCAGATATCTATGAGCAGGACTTTGACGGAAACAACAGATTGCTGGGTACTGTGGACATCAAGGTCGAAAAAACCGATATAGCCACTCTTATAAACAATGTGTCGATGTACTACAACGACCCCGACTTCAACTTTGCTTGGCTGAAGCTCAATTTCGGCAAGGAAACCGTCGATTACGGCAAGAGCGTAAGGGGACTTTTAGCAGAGCTTCCGAGTATGGGCGTACTTATCACCGATAAGGACTATACGATCACCTATAAGTCTGAAAACGAAAATGTTGTTACGGTAGATGAAAGCGGTTTGGTTTCAGGCGTTAAAAACGGTGAGACCATTGTCAGCTGTATAATGAAATTCTCTGATTCCTCTGAAACCGAGCTGTATTTACGTGTTCAAGTTTCAGGCAATGCAATCGAAAAGGTTGAGGGATATACTATCGACAATGTAAGAGATTACATTGTGGGTGTTGATACTCCCATAGAGCTTGATGACGGCACAAAAACTCCGCTCATCAACTTTGACAATGCAGCCACCACCCCTGCTTTCAAGGCAGTTCAAGAGGCTGTTGACAATGAGCTGGAGATGTACGGCTCTATCGGCAGAGGTTTTTCACAAAAATCGAACCACTCCACCGACATATACAACAGCGTCAGAGATAAGGTGCTTGACTTCCTCGGTGCAGACCCCGAGTTTTACACCTGCTTCTATGTGAACACCACAACAGACGGACTCAACAAGCTCGCCTCTGCTCTGGTTGAGAGTGAGGACGACATCGTGCTTACCACCCGTATCGAGCATCACGCAAACGACCTGAGCTGGCGTGAACGCTGCAAGGTCATCTATGCAGAGGTTGACGAACAGGGCAGAGTTATCTATGACGACATAGAGAAGCTCCTCAAAGAAAACAAGGTAAAGATAGTTTCCATCTCTGCCGCTTCAAACGTAACCGGCTATGTGAACGATGTACACAGAGTAGCAAGACTTGCACATAAGTACGGTGCACAGATAGTCGTTGACGGTGCTCAGATCGTGGCACACAGAAAGTTCTCGATGGTCGGCGATCTTGACGATCCGATGGACGATATCGACTTTATCGCATTCTCCGCACACAAGATGTATTCACCCTACGGCGGCGGTGCTGTTGTGGGCATAACAGAGATCCTCAATCAGCATATGCCCGAATTTTACGGCGGCGGTACTATCAAGGTAGTCGGCGATAACTGGCAGGTCTACAAGGACGCTCCTGCGGCTTATGAGGCAGGCTCGCCCAACTATCCCGGAGTTGTTGGACTCGGCAAGGCTATTGACGTGCTTTCAACCATAGGTATGGACAAGATAGAGGAGCACGAAAAAGTGCTTAACCGCAAGCTTATTGACGGACTTAAAAAGCTGGACAACATAATCCTCTACGGCGACTGCGAAAATATTGACGACAGAGTCGGCGTAATTACGTTCAATTTCAGCGACATAAATACCTACCTGCTTGCTCAGAAGCTGTCGGGTCTGGGCGGAGTTGCCACAAGGCGAGGTGCGTTCTGTGCCCACCCCTACGTATGGCGACTGATGGGTATTTCCGACGAACAGGCAAGGTCCTTTGAAACCTGCACAGACGGCAACACCGCCGGTATGGTGCGTGTAAGCTTTGGTATCTATAATAACGAGGCAGAGATAGATGCCTTCCTCGCAATTATGCCCAAGGCAATGCAGGCAGCCAAGGACGCCAACGCAATGGGAATGCTTGAACCGTTGTACTGAT
>CACYCD010000232.1 GCA_902772755.1 uncultured Ruminococcus sp. | reverse complement strand
TAACAGAGCCTACAGCCACAGAACCCACGGCAACAGAGCCCACAGTAACAGAGCCTACAGTTACAGAGCCCACAGTAACAGAACCCACAGTAACAGAGCCTACAGCAACAGAGCCTACAGCCACAGAACCCACAGTAACAGAGCCTACAGCAACAGAGCCTACAGCAACAGAACCCACGGCAACAGAGCCTACAGCCACAGAACCCACGGCAACAGAGCCTACAGCCACAGAGCCTACAGCAACAGTACCTACAGTTACCGAGCCTACAACAACCGAGCCGACTACAACTGTCGTTGTCAAAACTGCCAAGCTTTCAGCTTCCGCAGTCAGACTCGCCGCAGGCAAGACAAAGACCATCAGTGTCAAAAACGGCAAAGCAAAAAGCTGGAATATCTCCGATAAATCCGTTGCCACAGTCAAGAACGGCAAAATAACAGCCCTCAAAAAGGGTACAGCAAAAGTGACCGTTAAGCTTACAAACGGCAAAAAGCTCACCTGCAAGGTAACAGTCACCTCCAACCCCACGATCAAGATCAGCGGCAAAAATCTCAACACTAAAAAGACCTATTCAATAAAGAAGGGTAAAACCCTGACCTTGAAAATAACCGGAAAAGCTGCAGCAGTCAAGAACAGCTACAAGACTTCAAGTAAAAAAGTAGCCAAGGTAACCTCCAAAACAACCGCCACCACCGTTAAGATCAAAGGAATCAAACCGGGTTCCGCAAAGATCACAGTAAAAGTAAACGGAGTAGCTTTTGTTATCAAGGTAAAAGTAAAATAAAATAAGAATCGGGACTGACCAACATCAGTCCCGATTTTGCGTTTACGGAATTATTTTTTTCAGTATTTTTTTGTATGAGCTGAGGGGGAGGGGGAGTTCGGGTTCTGACTTTTCAAAGATGTCGGCAACTGTCACTTCGGTTTCGCCACGGTCTGTCAAGACTGCCACAGTATCGCCCACTGCCACATCATCAAGCTCCAACAGATAGTCATAATGTCTTTTGCCCTCATTGAAGTAGACGGAAGCAAATTTATACTTTTTGCCGTTTGTATGTACAGGGTTAGTAAAATAATAAGTGCCGTCAAGACTTGCGGTGATATTATCGCCGAGATAGAAGCTGTCGCCTCCGATATCATCAAAATATATCGTTTTGGTTATGTCGGTTTTGTCCAAAGCTTTAGCATTTTTCAGCCTGAGCTTTAAAACCTCAATTACTCCGCAGAAGCCTGTATCGGTGTTGGTAATAAACATCTTCGGAGGATATTTTTCCTTCTTAAAGGGAACTATCCTGATTTTAAGGCTGTATTCGCCGTTTTTCAAGACCTTGATATCCATCTGAAGCTTGCGGTACTTTTTCAGGTGGTATTCAAGCAGTTGCAGAAGAAAAACTTCGGAGGTTTTTTTAGGCTTTTCCAAGTTGCCCGAGCCCAGCAGATCATCGATTCTTTGCCTTATTTTTGAAGCGACAGAGGTATCTCCGTAATGATCATACCTTAGCCTTTGTTTGATTGCAAAATCAGCCTGTAGATAATAGTAGTACGCCTGCTCATAATTGGGTCGGATCACCTCTCCCTTTTCCGTCAGTCTGCCCAGACGCATAGCTACATCGGCAAACTTGCAGTCAAACTCGCCGTTTACCATATAAACCAAATTCCGGTAATAGAGTGTTTCAACTATCCGATAGGCGAGAGCCGTATTCTGAGGAACGCCTAAGCCTTGTGCAAACATATCGGCAAGCTTGTAGCTTGATTCATAATATCCGCCTGCGGCACCGATAGAAAAATACTTGAACGCTTCTTCGTACTTTGGCTGACCGTCCCAGCATCTGCCGTAGTAGTAGATATATCCAAGTGTGTTTGCATAAACGGGCTTGCCTGTAAGCTCCAACAGCCGTGTTATACATTCAAGAGAGGTGTTCCAGTCACATTCGTAGGCAGGATTTCCGCCGTAACAGCCGTAGCCCTTACAGCGAAGTGCAGTCTTGGAGTCCTCCTTGCATAGCTCATCGGCAAACCTTCTGAACAGCCTCAGCTCCGTTTCGGAAGCTCGTTTAAGACTGTCATCGTTATCCATACATCTTAAATATCTCTTTTTTTCTTCTTTTGAATATATCCTATCCTCGGGAGCTTTTGTTTCGTTGTCAAGTGCATTTTGCAGATATTCAATGATACTGTCGGCTGCTTCACCGATGGTTTTTTTATCATCAAAAAATAAAATCGGCATCATTGTTTCAAATGCTTCATATAGACTGTCAGCCCTGTCGGGGAGATAGGTATAGTTTTCGACATTATCGGGGGAGCACTCAAAATCGATTTCATCATAGTCTTGATACAGGTCGATGTAAACCAGATCGTGCCACTCGTCAAACACGGTGAGGTCGTTTAGTATTTTGATATTCTTCATAGCGGCTATAACATCATCTACCGTTATAAGGTACTCTTCGGTTACATTGATGACATGTGAATGATTTGATAGATCTCCGCATACTCCCGACAGGCTTGCCTCACAGCGACAAAGCTTGTGTATCTGCTCGGCATTCAGGCTGATAGGTGGCAAAAACACCAGCTTGTCAAGCGGAATACGCTTTGTTTCGTCGATTTCCGGAATAAATACATCAGCGGTTTTTCGATTGATTCCGTTTATAAAGCCCACCATTTCTTTTCCGTCATAATCGAATTTTACGTCATCATATAAATCAAATTTATTCACAGTGCATCACACCTTTTTAACAATAGTAAAGCAGTTTTTTCCGTCCTTGTACTCATAGAAAACCTTGTCGGATATTTTTTTGACCAAGAATACTCCCAGTCCTCCTATCTGTCGTTTTTCAACAGGAACATTCACATCGGGATCGGGCTTTTTCAGTGGGTCGTATGGAGTACCGCTGTCCTCAAAGGTGATGAGGATCTCGTTTTCGGCTGTGTCGGCTTCAATACGCACTCTGACCGCACCTATCTTATCAGGATAAGCATAGGTGGCAATATTTACAAATATCTCCTCCACAGCCAGCTCAAGCTGTACCTGCGTTTTTGGCTTGCAGTTAAGTTTTTCCAGATTATTTGCCAGAAAAGATATGACCTTTGACAGATTATCCGTTGAGGCATCTATGGTTATTTCATCAATTATCTTATAATACATCGTTATTTCCTCTCTTTTGAGACGTCCTACAGTATTGTGAGAATTTCGGTAAAGCCTGTGATCTCAAGTATTTCCATTATATTATCGGGAACATTTATCAGTGTCATACTGCCTTGTTTCTTCATTATTTTCTGTGCGGACAAAAGTATCCTGAGTCCTGCCGAGGAGATATACTCCAGCTGTTTCATATCCATTATAAGCTCGGTGATACCGGCGATGTTGTCCTTGACAGTCGCCTCCATTTTCGGTGCTGTGGAAGTATCTATCCTTCCCGAAAAAGTCATAGTCACTTTGTTTTTGTCTTTTGCGATATCTATTGTCATAATTTCCTCCGGAATGTCAGGGCTTGTTTGAAAAATCTCTTGATTTCGGACATTACACTTTTTCAAACAAGCCCTAAACAGATATTTATCCTTCCTGACGCTTAGCAAAGCAGGTACTGCAATAGTAGCTCTTGCCCTGCATCGGCTCAAATGGGATACGGGCTTCGCCGCCGCACTCTGCACATACGGTAGTATAAAGCTCACGTGAACCCTTGACGGCTTTTTTACGGGCTGTCCTGCACGGCTTGCATCGCAGAGGCTCGTTTACAAAGCCTCTTTCCGCATAAAACTCCTGCTCACCTGCGGAGAATACAAATTCCTTTTTACAGTCCTTGCAGACCAATGTTTTGTCCTTGTACATTTTGTTTACCTCACTAAAATTTCCCGTTATCCTCCTGAAAAAACACGGGAGTACTATATGTCATTCAGCTTTGCCTTGGCTCTTGACAGTGCATTATCAACAGCTTTTTTGGTTATGCCGAGTCGGGACGCTGTTTCGGTTTGGGAATAACCCTGAATGTACAGCTCCATGACTGAGCGTTCACGCTCCGACAGCTTGGTTTTAAGACATTCGTAAAAGGATGCAAGACTTTCACGGAACAGAACAAGGTCATCGGGTGATTGATTATAGTCGATAATATCCAGATCATCTATCGGCACGGTCAACTCATACGGGATACTGCCCTTGCCCGAGGAGTGGCGTGCAATTGACACAAAGCGGTTTTTGATGCACTTCATGGCATAGTTCTTGAAGGAGGCTCTATTGCTGTCAAAGCTCTTTACAGCGTTCCAGAGTCCCAGCAGACCCTCCTGGATAAAATCGTCCGTATCATAGCCCACAGCCTTGTACTCTGTGCTGATTGAACGGATAAGACCCAGATAGCGTATGCACAGCGGTTCAAATGCAGAATTATCGCCGTTTTTTATCCTTATAATAAGCTCATTTTCCGCATTGGAATACTTTTTCATTACATACGCACCGCCCTATCATATATAATATAATCCATAACTCAAAAAAAGTCAACATTCTTTCGGATAATAATATTAAAATCAAAATTCGGTCAAAATAATAATATTCAAACTATACAAGATACAGCAGAAAAATGTTGAAAAAATTTGAATATGTACTTTTATTTCTTCTTAGAATGTGGTAAAATAGTAATATATGTATGATTTGAGATGATTATTATGGTTTTCAGCTGCAAGAGCTTTGGCTTGTTTGGACTTGACAGCTTTATGGTCTCGGCAGAGGCTTATGTTTCCTTCGGAAGAGAACAGTTTGATATCGTCGGCTTGCCCGACACAGCGGTAAAGGAGAGCCGTGAGCGTGTGAGGAGTGCTTTGATAAACTGCGGTTTTGAGTTCCCCGAGGATCGCATAACCGTGAACCTTGCCCCTGCCGACAGAAAGAAGGAGGGTCCGCTGTATGACCTGCCGATACTTATTGCTGTACTTTTGGCAACGGGTCAGCTGAAGGTGGATATCAATGACTGTGCGTTTTTGGGTGAGCTGTCACTCGGCGGAGAGCTTCGTCGGGTGAACGGAGTTTTGCCGATGACGCTGTCAGCCCGTGAACACGGCATAAAGCACCTGTTTGTTCCCTATGAAAATGCAGGGGAGGGTGCTTTTGTAAAAGAGGTCAAGGTCTACCCCGTCCGCAACATAACCGAGCTTTTTCTGCACCTTAACGGCAAAAGAAGGATAGCCCCGGCGGTATACTCGGAGAGCAACGCCCCCAAGAAAGAATACCCCGATTTTTGCAGTGTCTACGGTCAGATGTTTGCAAAAAGAGCCTTGGAGGTGGCAGCCGCAGGCGGTCACAATGTTCTGCTTATAGGACCTCCCGGCAGCGGAAAGAGTATGCTCGCCAAGCGTATTCCGGGTATCCTGCCCGATATGACCTTTGAAGAACGCATAGAGACCACCAAGGTTTTATCAATAGCAGGACAGCTGCCGCAGGGTGTTTCGCTGGTCAAGGAACGTCCGTTCAGAAGTCCTCACCATACCGCCTCCTTTGTTTCAATGACGGGAGGAGGCAGTATCCCCCGTCCCGGAGAGGTGACTCTCGCCAACAACGGAGTGCTGTTTTTGGACGAGCTTCCCGAGTTTGCACGCCGTACCCTGGAGGGACTCAGACAGCCCCTGGAGGACGGTGCAGTCACCATTTCCAGAGTGAACGGAACAATAACCTATCCCAGCAATATAATGCTGGTTGCCGCAATGAACCCATGCCCCTGTGGTTACTATACCCACCCGATAAAAAAATGTCACTGCTCAAAAAATGCTATACTGAAATATCTTAACCGAGTCAGCGGTCCGCTCCTCGATAGGATAGATATCCACCTTGATATTTGCCCCGTTGATATAAATTCCATCTCTGCACAGGTCAAGGGAGAGCCGTCAAGTGTTATCCGCGAACGGGTCAACAGGGCAAGAGAGATCCAGAACCAACGCTTCAAAGGAACGGGCATAACCTGCAATGCAAATATCACACCCGAGCTTATGAACAAATACTGCATAAGGGACGACAAGGCAAACAAAAAGCTGGAATTTGCCTTTGAGAAGCTGGGGCTTTCGGTGCGTGCCTACGATAAGCTGCTGAAGGTGGCAAGAACCTCTGCCGATTTGGAGGGCAGAGAGGTAATAACCGCAAGAAACATCTC
>CACYCD010000231.1 GCA_902772755.1 uncultured Ruminococcus sp. | reverse complement strand
GTCGTCATCGTTGTAGATCTCCATATCGCCCGTACCCTGAATTTTGAGCAGACTGTTTTCCTTGTCAAAGCTGAATGTGACCTCATCTCCACAGTAGCCGTTATACATTTCCGCCAGCTCATCAGCCTCTTCCGATTCCTGAGTATCCTCGGCAAAGGCAAGCGTAATCATACTGAAAGCAACGCAGAGTGCAAGCACCAGCGAAAGCAAGTTTTTCGTTTTTTTCATTAGATTCACCCTTCTGTTTTTCTAAAATTTTACCACAAAGCAAAAGAATATACAACAAAAAACAGAGTGATTATTGTAAAAAATATAGTTTGATATTTAGCTATTATTCACAAAACAGCATAGCGTCAAGTATTTGTGCGGATTCTCTGACCAATTCCGGGCAGGGGCGTTTTTTATAATACTCCTTTGTCCTGGCTTCCGGAGCGTAGCCCTTAGTGACATTTACACCGCTGAGCAGTTCCCTGCATATAATTGAGCCGTTGCTCTCCCTGAATCTTCTGCAAAATTCCTGCACCAGTGCGTAGTGATTTTTCTTTTCAAGCTGATTTTTTGGGTCGGAATAGCCCTTTACAATACCCAGCACCATAGCGGCACCGCTGACAGCACCGCAGACCTCACGCATACGTCCCAGCCCTCCGCCGAAGGAGGATGCCAGCATTGCGGAGGTTTGTCTGTCAAGCCCCGTCACGTCCTCAAATGCACACAGCACAGCCTGAGCACAGTTGTATCCTTCTCTGAACAGAGCTTCAGCTTTTTCTCCATGATTTTTCATAAACACTCACCTCAGTTATATTTTACAGTAATATTGTATAAAAGTCAAAGGAATATTGCAAGTAAAAGAAAAAAACACAGTCAGCATTTTTTGAAATGCCGACTGCGTGATTTATATGTTTTTCAAAACTTCCGGGAGCTGTGTTATGTTGTCGATAACTCCGTCTGCCTCGGGATAAGTCCCGAAGCCGTAAGCCGCAAGGATAAATGGGATACCTGCTCTTTTTGCGGAAAAACCGTCTAGCTCTGTGTCACCCACATACACTGCCGTGTCAAGCTTGTTGCGGTATATTATCAGGCGTATGTTTCCTTCTTTGCTCAGTCCCGTGTTTCCGTGACACTCCCAATCCTCAAAGAAGTGTCGCAGTCCGTGTGCAGTGAAAAACGCCTCCATATACTCATTGTGGCAGTTGCTCACTATATACAAGCTGTACTCCTTCTGCAATTGTTCAAGGGTGCGTTCCATATCTGCATAGACTATCCCTCCGTGCTGTTCAAGGTCAAGCTGTTCTTCCCGACAGCACTCGGAAAAAATCTCCATTGCCTGTTCAAAGGGCAGGTCGGGCATCATCAATGAGGCTATTGTTTCCTGCGTTTTGCCCATATAAGAGGCAAGCTCTGCATTGGTTATCGTGTGCTGACCGTGTTTTTGAAGCACACGATTCCAAGCCGGTATAACCTGCTTGGAGCTGTCCCAAAGAGTTCCGTCCAGATCAAAAATAATACCTTTTTTCATAACTTATCATCTCAGCATCAGCTCTGCAGGAGTATCATTCATTGAGTTGCCGTTATAGAGGACACTGCCGAGAGACTGATCCTCGGGAACTCTGAAATATGCCTGTACAGTTACTATTTCACCGGTCGCAATGTTTGACATTGAATCATCATTTATCGTTCTGATATTGTCGGGAGTGATATTTGAACAGTTGAAGCCCGTGTCAGTGTAGAGTATAAAGTCATCGGTGCTGATATAAAAGCTTTCACTCTCATCATTTAACCTATGCACATAGAGTGACACGCCAACAGCTGAGTAGCCGTCACCGGCATCAATATCTTCGGGTTCAAATGTACCGTTTATTGAGAGTTCTACTGTATCACTGGAGTACGTTGAACCGTATTCCACCACTTTTGCATCTGTTATTCCGCTGTAGCCATCGTAATCACTGTAATCGTCGTAATCGCCGTAATCGGAGTCGGAATATGAGCTGTCAGTATCGCTATCGAAATCAATGTCCAATCCCTTAAGAACAGGCAGAAGTACATTGAAGCCTATTACCAGTATTATAAATAAAAAGACGATCTTGCCTGCCGGTGAGCTTTTCGTGGCGGTCTGAGTGCGGTATCTGCCGTAGGTCTGTGTAGAAGTGAACCTTCCGCTTGTGTGCGTTGTTGAGGGAGTAACATAGCCTGTTGTTGTGCGTGCGGAAGTACCTGTGGTACCGACTGTAGTTGTCGCTGTTGAGGGGCGAACAGGAGGTGTAGGTATTGGCGTTCCTGCCTTGGCAGGTATGTTAGATGTGAATTTTTGCTGAGGAGGCATTACGGGACGGGGTCTGTAGGGGGCAGAGGAAGTTGTCACGCTTACAGTGGGCTTGCTCGGCTCAAATACCTCATAGTCTGCTTCACGGCGTTTTTTGCCTGCTTTGGGGTTGTAAATACCACGCTCCTTGGGAGTGACTTGCTTTAGGCTGAGGTCTCTCAGCGGAAACCGTCTGTCGGGGATCTCCGCAGGGTTTGGCTCTGGATATTTCAGAGTGTCCTCAAACCAGGTATCGGCATCAGCCTTGTAGCTGCAGTTGGGACAAAATCTTGTATGAAATATCTTTCCGCATTTTGGACAGATCATATTTTTCCTCCTTTAGGGCATCACTAAAACCCGGAGTGATTTTAGAGTGCCGTAGATTTAGTTGAGAGATTGCCCAAAATTCACGAAGTAATACTGACGTATTGCAAGGGGATTTTGGACAATATGGTGGCTGTATATATGGTGCAATAAGAGGGCTATAGGTTTTAGAGATGCCCTTTAAT
>CACYCD010000230.1 GCA_902772755.1 uncultured Ruminococcus sp. | reverse complement strand
TACCTCGCAATGGATATATCCGAGGTGTGGCTTAAACGTGCGTTGAAGGACGCAGAAAAAAACAAGCAGTAAAATTAAGCAGTTACCGGATAACTAGGGTAACTGCTTTTGCTGTTTTGCGGTAGTTTCACGGCTTCGGGCTGAACGCCCTTATCATAGTCCCTGTGCAAAGCCAACTATCAGGGGCATTGTTATCAGGGAAATAACGGTAGTCAGAGATACTATACTGACTGATAGAGATACTTCTCTGTCGTAGAGTGTGGCGAACATTGTAGTGGTTGCCGCAGTGGGGGCGGAGGAAGCTATGACTATTGCTACAAGCATACTTCCTCTGATGCCACAGAGGTACAGTAACAGCATTGCACATACGGGTATGACTGTCAGCCTCATCGCTATGCACAGATAGCACCATTTGTCTTTTAATGCACTTGTAAATTTTGCAGACGCAAGATGACAGCCTATTATTATCATCGGAAGCGGTGTGTTCAGCGAAGCGAGGTAGTTCACGGGTGTTGCGACCAGCTCCGGCAGGCGGATATTAAGCACCCACAGCAGAACAGCGAGGAATACTCCGATGATGCCGGGATTTGTCAATAGTTTTTTTGCATTCAATGAGCTGAGAGTTCCGCTCATTATCACAAGTCCGTATGTCCACGAAACAAGGTTGAATACAGCCACAAAGATAGAACCGTAAAAAACTCCTTCACTGCCCAGCAGTGCCTGTTGAAGTGGCAGACTCATAAATCCGCAGTTGGAAAATACCGCAGCAAATTTCAGCACCGCTCGGCGTGAGCTGTCCTTATCTCTGAAAACAAGCTGAGATAAGAGTATGCTCCCTATATGCACTCCAAAGCCTGCCACTGCTGTAACAAGCAGCTTAGTCAGCATATCGGGCGAAAACCTTGCGTCCTGAAAAGCATGTATCATAACGCAGGGCGTTACAAAATACAGAACAAGGCTTGTCATACCCTTGACCGCCCTTTGATCAAGCAGCTTGGTCTTTCCGCAGATTATCCCCACCGCTATCAATATAAACAGGATCAGCACCTGCTGTCCCACCGTAAGAAATTGAGATAACATATATATTCCCCCTTACCGTTATTATACAATAGAATCGGCATTTTGAAAAGTAAAAACGTTTTGATTTGTAGGTCTTGCATAATATCTCTATGATAAAATGTGCATAACATAAAAAATATTGAATGATATAACAAAAATGCGATAAAATCTCTGTACTAAATTACTAATGAGGTATTTTACCAAAAAACAAATATGTATAACATTCCGAAATTTTTGATTTTAAATTGACTTGTAACGAAAAAACTCATATAATATAATCATCACGGCAGTCAACTGCCTATTTTATGAAAGAAGGTTATTCTGAATGGCAACAAAAAAGACATCAACAAAGACAACCGCTAAGAAGACATCCACTAAGAAGTCAACCAAGGCAGCAGCTGCCGAAACAGCAGTTAAGGACGAGCCCGTGGTTGAGACTGTTAAGGAAGCAGTAGCTCCCAAGGCTGAGGAGAAGGCTGTTGAAGCTCCCGTAGCTGAGGAAAAGGCTGTTGCAGCTCCCGTAGCTGAGGAAAAGGCTGTTGAAGCTCCCAAGGCTGAAGTTAAGGAAGAGGCAAAGACAGAGGTTAAGGAAGAGGCTCCCAAGAAGAAGCCCGCTAAGAAGGTAACAAAGGAAAAGACTCCCTCCAAGAGAGTACCTTCGGCAAAGGCTAAGGAAACTTCCGTAAAGGTTATCGTTGATTTCAACGGTCATCAGGAAGCTATTGACGATATCATTGAGAACGTCAAGAAGGTAAACGGTGCCGATGCAAAGGAGATCGTTATCTACCTCAAGCCCCAGGACAACAAGGCTTATTTCACAGCTGACGGTGTTGCTAAGGAAATGGACGTTTGGTTCTAATTAAATGGCTATATAAACAAAATCCGCTTGATGTGTCTTTTCAAGCGGATTTGTTGGTATAAAAAGACGGAGGTTATTATGATCTGTAAGAATTGCGGTATGGAAATAGCTGACGGTTCACGCTTTTGCACAAACTGCGGAACACCCACAGCACAAGAGCCTGCACCCGTGCAGCCTATGGGCGGAAGTGTTCCCCCTCAGCCGATTCAGGGAGAAGTTCCTGTGCAGCCTATGCAAGGAGAAGTACCCGTGCAGCCTATGCAGGGAGAAATACCTGTGCATCCGATGGGCGGAGAAGTTCCCGTACAGCCGATGAGCGGAGAAGATCCCGTACAGCCGATGAGCGGAGAAGATCCCGTACAGCCGATGCAGGGAGAAGTACCCATGCAGCCGATGAGTGGAGAAGTTCCTGCACAGCCGATGGGCGGAGAAGTGCCCACACAGCCGTTGCAGGGTGGCTATGCTCCTCAACAGCCCACAATGAACGGTATGCCCTTTAATAACGGTATGGAAGCTGTCAAGAAGAATAAGAAGCCTCTCATATTTGCAGGCGTTGCTCTGGTTGCGATCATACTTGTTGTTGTGGTTGCAGTGAATATGTTCTCAAATATGGGCTATAAGGGTGTCCTCAACAAGCTTGAAAAAGCTGTTAATAATAGTGATGCCAAGCTTGCTATGGAGTGCTATCCCGATTTCTATTTTGATGACGATACCGATGATGAAGATGTTATGGATAAGATCGGTTTTGGTAACGATATTATTGAAGATATTGATATCGACTTTGAGGTCATAAGCGACAAGGAAGTTACAGATGATGACTGTTCACTCAGCTATGACGACTCAACTTGGGAAGAGTACATAACAGACTACTACGAGGATCACTGTGATGATTATGACGGTGAGGAAGTATCCGAGGTCATCGAGGCAAAGGTCAAGATGGAGATCGACTCCGACAGCGATGCCGCAGATGCACTTCTCAACGGTTTGTTGAACACTTCAAAGGTAAAGATGATATTTGCCAAGGTTGACGGCAGCTGGTATTACTTTACAACAAGAAGCTAAATAATTAAAGAGGTAATGACGGTTTGCCATTACCTCTTTATTATTTGCAGTCCTAACTTTAATGTTCGGTGATACGCTTTACAGGCTGAGCGTCCTTGAAGAGCAGTGATACACACCAGATAGCCGACAGGCAGACAACGATATAGATTATCCTGCTGAGTATTCCCGTTTGACCGCCGAAGATAAAGGCTACCAGGTCAAACTGAAAAATTCCGACAAGTCCCCAGTTGATACCGCCTATGATCAGAAGCGTCAGTGCTATTTTATCAAGCATGGTTTTACCTCCCGATAAATTTTTGACATCATTACGAGATATCAAGGTTAGCATTGACACTTTTTAAAAGAATATTCAAGTCACGAGAAAAAGACAGTTATTGCCGTACCGATCAGACCTATCAAGATCAAAAACAGTGCAAAATATCGACAAATTTGCTTTGCTTTTTTTAATTTGAATTTTTTTATCATACTGTCTGTGGGGAACGGGAGTATCAGCAGCATTATTCCCAGTCCGTACAAGCCTCCGACAATAAGCACGTCGCCTACTTTGCCTGTGAACATTCCTATAAAAAGTCCTATCGGGATCATAAAAACAAACACAGCGTCAAGAAAAGTAAACAGTTTTTCATACTCATCTCTCAGATCATAAAATCTGGAAGCTTTTTCTTGACAATCGTCACAGCAGTACATATCGTGATAAGAAATTTCCTTTGCACAGTATTCACATTTTTTCATAATAATCACCCAATAAAATATATCACAAAATTTGCCGGTTGTCAAATCCCTTTCTTGACAAATATTGCCTGTAGATTTATAATGTATGTTATATCATATATATGTTGCTAGGAGTTAAAAAGATGGATTATAATAAGCTCGCAGAGCTTCTTCTGCCCGACAGTGTTATGACTAGGGAAGAGGTTTTTGCAAAATTCCCCAAAAGAAATTTAAAAGAAGGTGCACAGGTCACAAGAATGGCACCCTCACCAACAGGCTTTATTCACCTGGGCAATCTTTATTCTGCACTGGCAGATGAGAGGATCGCTCACCTGTCAGACGGAGTTTTTTATCTCAGAATAGAGGATACCGATGAAAAACGCAAGGTCGAGGGTGCTGTAGATATTATCATAGGTGCTATGAAGTATTTCGGCATTGAGTTTGACGAGGGTGCAGGTCAGGA
The DNA here is from genome assembly GCA_902772755.1 of uncultured Ruminococcus sp. Taxonomy (GTDB): domain Bacteria; phylum Bacillota; class Clostridia; order Oscillospirales; family Acutalibacteraceae; genus Ruminococcoides. The sequence continues at coordinate 807 of CACYCD010000230.1, read as the reverse complement.
GGACAAGAGCGACAATGCCTACGGTCCCTACTATCAGCGTCAGAGAGTTGCGTTTTATCACGTCTTTGCCAAGGAGCTGATCAGACAGGGTCTTGCCTATCCCTGCTTCTGCACCGAAGAGGACAACAACGCCCTGCGTCTGGCACAGCAGGAAGAAAACGCTACTCCGGGGTACTACGGCAAATGGGCTAAATGCCGTGACTTGACTCTTGAAGAAATAGAACAAAATATAGCCGAAGGCAAGCAGTGGGTACTCAGACTGAGATCCCCCGGAGATGAAAACAAGGAAATAACGATCGAAGATAAGATAATGGGCAGGATATCCTTCCCCGAAAATATCCACGATGTAGTGCTTTTAAAGAGTGACGGAGTTCCCACTTATCATTTTGCCCACGTAATTGACGATAACCTTATGGGTACCACGCTTGTTATCAGAGGCAATGAGTGGCTCAGCTCGGTACCGACACATTTTCAGCTGAATCAGGTACTCGGCTTCAAACAGCTCAAGTATGCCCACACTGCCCATCTTATGAAGCAGGAGGGTAGCGGTAAACGCAAGTTAAGCAAACGCAAGGATCCTGAGCTTTCTCTCGACTTTTACCGTCAGGACGGTTACCACCCCCACACCGTCAAGGTATATCTGATGACACTGCTTAACAGCAATTTTGAGGAGTGGCACGACAAAAACCCCGACAGGGATATAAACGAGTTCCCGTTTTCGGTCAAAAAGATGTCGCAGAGCGGTGCTTTGTTTGACTTGATGAAGTTCCACGATATCTGCAAAAAAGAGATATCTATGATGTCCTT
>CACYCD010000229.1 GCA_902772755.1 uncultured Ruminococcus sp. | reverse complement strand
ACCTCGGGCATTCCTGCGTCCTCATCGGAATCGCTCTTTACAACGACTTCCTTGAACGGATCCTCAACGACAACATCGTCATCGTCATCGGCAAAGCTCTGCTCGTCTTCCTTGATATTCACTTCACTGAGCTTGGTTCCGCATCTGTTGCAGAAAGAGCTGTCCTTGTCAAGCTCTGCCTTGCAGATGGGGCAGGTGATCTTGTGCTTTGCAGCTGTTATCATCTCATTGGTGATCTGGAGCTGTTCCTTGAGGTCATCTATCTCATGGATAAGCAGCTCGACCGCAGAGCTGTCATCGGCACCGATCTTGCTTGATGTGTATATCTCTTCACCTAAAGCCTGATACTTACGCTTGATCTCGTTTGCAAGACCCGAAGCAGTAAACCTTAGCTTTGAATAATCAACAAAGCTGTTTGTCTTTTGAGAAACAGTGTTGGCAGCAGTGATAACATTATCCCTTAAATCATCCATAAATCCCATTGTAATTAACTCCTTTTAAGTCGTTATATCTCTTTTGGCAAAGCCTTTAATAAATTATATCATTTTAAAATTAAATATTCAACTGTTATTATTGCAATTCAGAGAAAAAATTTACAATCTGTTCCTTGCGTTTTTTTATCTCTGAGAAGCGGTCGATATATTCATAGGGGAACTTGTAATTGAACACACGTTTAAGCTCTCCGCTGTGAGGATTTTTCAGTTTTGTCACCGCACCCGCACCGCAGGCAAGGATAGTGTGCGTTTCGTCCATAATAAATACGTTGTAAATCCCCTCGTGTCCCGGCTTTGCCCAGCCGACATTTTCAAAATTACCCACCATACGGCTTTGCCTGTAGAGGTAATACGGCACATATCCGCTTTCGGTCAGGCGGTTCTGTGCAAATCTGAGCATCTCTCCCACTCGCTCGGCGTCCTCGGCATCGGTCACAAGACCCTGCTCTGTGTAGTCGGCACTGCGTTTGATGGCAAGGGTGTGTACGGTAATATTTTCCGTGCCGAGCTGAATGAGGCTGTTCAGGCTGTGCTTAAAGCTCTCAACGGTGTCCTTGGGCAGACCTGCGATCAGGTCGGAATTTACCGTAAAAAACCGCTCCGCCTGTGCCAGCTCAAAGGCTTTCATCGTGTTGGCAGTGGTGTGCTTTCTGCCTATGCTTTCCAGTACAGTGTCACTAAATGTTTGAGGGTTTATGCTTATCCTGTTCACACCGGCATTTTTCAGCACTCTGAGCTTTTCTGCGGTCACGGTGTCGGGTCGTCCTGCTTCGACTGTGAACTCCCTGCACCTCGGCATATCAAAACAGCGGTTGATCGTTTCCGTCAGCTTGTCAAGCTGTGGTGCGGATAGAGTGGTGGGTGTTCCGCCTCCTATGTAGACGGATTCCAGCTCCAGCCCGAAGTCATCGACAAGCTCTGCCGTCAGCTCCAGTTCCTTGCAGAGCAGGTCAAGATACGGCTCTACCAGGTGCTTTGTCTTTGAAACGGCTTGTGAAACAAAGCTGCAATAACTGCACCTTGTAGGACAGAACGGTATTGATACGTAGAGAGAAAATGATTTTTCTTTTGAGGAATTTAAAATCTCCCTCTCATATTTTTCCGTGGTAAGTGCAAGCTCCAGTTTTTCCCTCTGCACCCTGTAGACGCTGAGAAAGTGATCCTCGGCGTACTCCCTGCCGTACCTGCTTATCAGTGAACGCAGATATTTTACGGGACGTACCCCCGTGATCATTCCCCACGGAATATCTATACCGGTGTATTTATTCAGGAGGTCATAGAGCAGACGGCACAGCATTGTTTCGTCCGTCTTGCTGTCGGAGGCTTTGGGAGCAGTCATTTCTTCGGAAAAATCCTCCAATACAGCGGAAGCTTTCAGCTCATCGGCAACAGAGGTGCAGATGTAGCTTTTGTCCGCACTGTCGGGCGTTCCCTCGATGATCTCAAATTTTTCATATGGGAAAAACAGCTGTGCAACGTTTTCGACCTCATAGCGGAATTTGTGATTGTCAATAAATATCTTCATAATTCTGTGACATATAGGGATTGTTGTTTCGTTCGTAGTCCAGCGTGGAAAACTCGCCGTGTCCCGGGAAAACTCTGAGAACGCCCTTCAGCCGTGAAAGCCTAATCAGGCTTTTGAGCATATCGGACGGAGAAGAATCGGGAAAATCTGTTCTTCCGCAGGACTGTCTGAACAGGGTATCACCCGAAAAAATGCAGTCATCTGCGATATAGCAGCCGCTGCCTGCGGTGTGCCCCGGCGTTTCCATAAAGCGTATTTTGGTGCTTCCGAAATTCAGCACATCGCCGTTACTCAGCAGTTCAGCCGAAAAATGGGGAAAATTCCTTATAGCCATACGACTGCTGAGATTGAAATAATCATCTGTCAGACATTTTTCGTCATTTTTTCCTATATAAGTCTTTGCATCGGGAAACAGCTCCTGAAACTGCTTCACTCCCCCTATGTGGTCATAATGACCGTGTGTGAGCAGGATATACTTTAGTTTTCCGCCAAGCTCTTTGAGTGCGTTGTATACCTTGTCGCTGTACACCGCAGGGTCTATCAATGCAAGTTCGTCCTCATCTCTTATTATATAGCAATTCGTGCCAAGCATACCAAGAATTGCACATTTTACTTTGATCATACCTTTCTCCTAACAAAATCCTGTTTCCGTGTCAAGCACAATAGTAACGGGTCCGTCATTTATCAGACTGACCTGCATATCGGCTCCAAATTCTCCCTTTTCCACCGTCACAACACCCTCCGCCGACAGCCTGCTGCAAAAATACTCATACAGCCTGTCCGCTTTGTCGGGTTTTTCGGCATTGACAAAGCTCGGTCGTCTGCCGTGGTGACAGTCGGCACAGAGAGTAAAGTTTGAGATCACCAAAGCTCCTCCGCCTGTTGATATGAGGGACAGATTCATTTTTCCGTTTTCATCGGAAAAAACCCGCAGATTGGCAGTTTTTGACGCCAGCAGATCAGCCTCTTTTTCCGTATCGCCCTGCTTGACTCCCAGCAGGATCAGGAAGCCCTCACCGCAGTGCCCACGCACCTCTCCGTCAATGCTGACAGAAGCCTCACTTACACGCTGTAATACCGCTTTCATTTCAACACCTCTATTTACCTTTACATTATACACTGCTATCATATCATATATTACATTCATTTTACAATACTTTATTTTGCATTTTATTGTAATATGGATTAAAATGTGGTATAATGTACGGGAAATTTTTTGGGAGTGAAATATATGCGGATAAAAAAAGATCGGCTTAAAGAGATTTTCGGCAGAGTGGAATACTCGAAAGCACTACAGCTTTTTAACACGGGCAGGGTTTTCAATTATTCCGAAACGTTCAAGAATAACGAGCATTCGATAAATTGCACTGTTAATGACGGCAGGGTCTATTATGTTCAGGCAACTTGTGACGACAGAACGATCTCGGGGCATTGTACCTGTTATGATTTTTCATTAACTCATAAATGTACTCACATAGTGGCAGCCCTGATCGCTTTTGCCGACTACAAAAAATCAAAATCAGGGGCGATACATACAGATTTTTCGGCAAGGAAGCTGCTTGATTCATACCTTAACCAATCTCAGTTATCAATAGAAAGTGAAAAAACCAAGCTTATCCCGTATATCTATTCATACTATAATAATCAATATCCTGCGATCTCCCTAAAGGTGGGCAGACAAAGGCTGTATGTGATCAAGGATATCTATGAATTTATAAAGAAATTTGAGTACGGTTCAACCGTTGAATACGGCAAGCAGCTCACCCTGAAACACGAGCTAAGCGAATTTGACGGTGCATCTCAGGAGCTGATAAAGCTGATAATGAACGTCATTTCAAATGAAGATCGAAACAGCTTCTCATTCTACCGCAGTCAATACAGTAAACAGTACATCAACCTGAAGGGCTATGACTTTGAACGCTTCTTTGAAATGTACAAGGGACAGACACTGCTGTTTCACGACTCCAAGCATCAGGGGCTTACGCTGACAGAGGGAGACCCGACACTCCATATCAAGCTCGAAAAGCTTGATTCTGCAGAGGTAATGCACCTTGACGACCCCAAGAACCCCCTGATCTTCGGCAACAAGACCTCCGTATTTGCAATACAGGACGATAAGCTTATGCGTTGCTCGCAGGGCTTTCTTGAAAATATGTCTCCGTTTTTTGATAACCGTTCGGATTCCACTAACAGCCTGACTATCTCCGATATAGATATGCCGATTTTTTGCAGCTGTGTGCTTCCCTCGATCGAGAATTACGTCAGCTTTGAGGGAGAGGGTGAAAATATCCTGTCGGAATTTCTCCCCGATGAATGTATACCCTGCTTCTACTTTGATATGGATCAGAAGGACGGCTCACTTACAGCCAATGTAAAATTTAAGTACGACAATGTGCTGATAAACGAAAAGTCAAGGAAAACCGCCAAAAAGAAAAACGTAAAACGAAATCCAAAGCTCGAAAAAGCTGCTCACAACGCACTTGAAAGTATTTTCGGTCCCCATGATGGTAATTACGACTACAAGCTTTTTGACGAGGACAAGATCTATGATTTTTTGACGGAAAAGCTGCAGGAGTTTTATTCTATCGGAGAAATATACGCTACGGACCGACTCAAGGAAAAGGAGATCAAGCCCAAAAAACTCAGTATGGGTGTGTCGGTCTCGGACGGCATCATAAACCTTGATTTTGATATGGGAGAATTTCCGTTTGAGGAGCTGGAGGAGCTGTATCAAAGCCTGCTTCTAAAGAAAAAATATCATAAGCTGAAGGACGGCAGATATCTTACACTTGACGGCTCTTCATACGAAACTCTTGCGGAGTTCACCCATATGACCCAGCTTGACCCCGAGGAGTTGAAGAGCGGACACGTCACCCTGCCTGCCTACAGGGGACTGTACCTCGACAGCATTATGAACGACAACGAAAATATTATGGTGGAGAGGGACAAAAACTTCAAATCAATGGTCAGAAACTTCAAGACCGTCAGCGACAGCGATTATGTTATCCCCGATGAGCTGAGATCTACCCTGCGTCCCTACCAAAAAACAGGCTACCGCTGGCTGAAAACGCTCGACAGCAGTCATTTCGGCGGCATACTT
>CACYCD010000228.1 GCA_902772755.1 uncultured Ruminococcus sp. | reverse complement strand
CTGCCGACTACCTTTATTTTGAGGTCGAGCATCTGATCGCAGAACAAACGTATTTTTTCACCCTTCACATTGTCAAGTGTGAGAGTATTTGTCTTGACGTCGTAGGACATACCCTTGTAGGGAGAGGTCTCGGATGAGTGGAAGCCGTTGAATATCTCGCCCCCGTAGTTTACCTCGTCACCTGCATCGTCTACACGGATATAACCGCTGATCCAATCTTCGTTTTCCTCTGCACCGACAGCCGATACGGGAAGTACCAACATAGAGAATATCATCATAACCGATAACAGAGCAGAAATCGTCTTTTTCATATCTATCCCTCCATAAATAGTTTATAAACAAATTATATCATAATAATATTTTACAGTCAATACAAAAAGCACTACACAAACCGGAAAATTTGTGATATAATGGGGTTTAAGATAAAACGGAGGGGGATAATTATGACTGCTGACAACAATACGTTTGAAGCCGGCATACTGCCGGGAGGAATGAGAAGCCGTGACGAGATAAGGATACTTATCTGCTATCTGCTCAAATCGGTAAAAAAGCCCGTAAAAAAGGATATAATCACAGAGGCACTGCAAAGCGAGGCACTTGCAAACTATTTTGAAGCAAGCTCCTGCTTTGATGACCTGTATAACAATAAAAACATAAAAAAAGACGGAGAGGGTTATTCCCTGACCGAAAGCGGAACGATGATAGCCGAACAGCTGGAAACCGAGGTCGCATACTCCGTCAAGGAAAAAGCTTTTTTGTGCGTTATGTCGCTGATAGAGCAGGAAAAGCTTGACCGTGAGAACAGCGTAAAAATTTCAAAAACAGCCAACGGCTACACGGTCAGCTGTGTTATATCCGACAGGGATATCAAGCTGTACTCCTTTGAGCTGTATGTTCCCGACTACGAACAGGCTAGGCTTGTCAAAAGGAATTTCAGAAAAAATCCCGAGATAATCTACAAGGCTATGCTTTCCCTGCTGACAACGGACAAAAAGCTGGCTGCAAGTGCCTTGGAGGATATGACCCGAAGCCGCCCTACAGCAAATTAAACAGTAAAATAAGCGTAACACCCGGTACTCCCAAGCCTGCCGAGATGCCGACACTCAGCAGGCTGACGGGGATAAAAACTCCCGTATATGCCGAGCTGAGATCTATTATCAGCATAGCTCCCAGACCAAAGCACATTGTAAAAAAGGCTCTTAACAGGGGTCTTTTATTTTTGCCCAGCCTGTAAAGCACAGACAAAGCAATGAATATCGCAGTCAGCATACCAAGAACAATAAACCTCATATTATCACCGCAAATAAAATACCGACGGATGACCGTCGGTAAATAATATGCTGTTAAGAGCCTGACTATTACAAGAAGTTTGCAATGATGTCAAGTGCCACAACAAAAAGCACAAAGCCTGCTGCAAAGAACTTTGTCCATCTTGACAGAAACGCATCCCAGCTTCTTGCCTTATTCTTTGAGAAGAAGGAGTCAGCCGCACCTGTGATAACGCCGAGACCCTGCTGATGACCCTCCTGAAGAATGATGACGAGGATTATCAAAACACAAAAAACAAGCAACAAACTGCCCAAAACTATCTGTAATACACTCATTTATATTCACCTCTCACTGTTTATTTACAAAATCACTTATCTATAATAACATACAATTTTAAATTTTTCAAGTGTTTTTTGAAAAATTATATCAAGGATAATTGCTCCGCTCCGCTGTCCTCTGTCGAAAGGAAGGCACCCAACGCAGGAAACGACTTAGTCCTGTATCTGGAGGGATTTTTGAACGCACCCTCCTCATACTCGCTGATACTTTTTATATACTGTCCCTTTTTCAGCCTCATAATGTTTATGCCCTGAGTGGATTTTGTGGTTTTGAGCGTGACGGCTTCGGAGTTTATCAGCAGATATCTGTCTGCCGAGGAACAAAGCACTATCTCCCTGTCCTCCTGTATCGGCAGTATGCCGGCAACGGGGGATTTATCCGAGCAGGCGTTCATCAGCTTTTTGCGGTTGGTCTTGGTGTAATAAGCCTCCAGCGGAACCTTGGCAAGCTTTCCGTTTTCGTATGCAATGACCAGCATACCCTTGTAGTCAGTGGTCACTATCATTTTTATCGGAAGCTCGTCCTCCTCCATTTGCAGCTTGGCGGCTACATACTCGCCGAGAACACTCGCCTTGGTGTCGGAGAACTCGCTTGCACGTGTCTTGTAGACCTGACATTTGTTTGTAAAGAACAGCAGCTCTGCGGAGTTGGTCGCTTCTATGTGGGAAACTATGCAGTCGCCGTCCTTAAGCTTTTGCTCCGAGCTCATTCTCAGCGACTGGGGAGTTATCTTTTTAAAGTAGCCCTCCCTGCTGAAAAACAGATTTACGGGATAGTCCGGTATTTCCTCCGCCGTGTCACTGCTGTATTCCTGTGCATCGTACAACAGTATGGAGTGTCTGGGCTTGCCGTACTTGTCGGCTATACCTTTAAGCTCCTTGACGATTATCGTCTTTATCCGCCTGTCACTTTTAAGAATGGCTTCAAGCTCCGCTATCTCCTTTTCAAGAGCTTCTATCTCGGATATCCTTTTTAAGATGTACTCCTTATTCAGATGCCTGAGCTTTATCTCCGCTACATACTCCGCCTGAATCTCGTCAATGCCAAAGCCTGCCATCAGGTTGGGAACTACCTCCGCTTCCTCTTCGGTTTCCCTTACGATTTTTATTGCCTTGTCGATGTCAAGCAGAATCAGCTCCAATCCTTTGAGCAGAT
>CACYCD010000227.1 GCA_902772755.1 uncultured Ruminococcus sp. | reverse complement strand
TTGAGGGATATATTTGTATGAATTACAGAGCAGTAGTAAATATGCTGGGCAAGGTGATCTTTATCGAGGGAGCGTTGATGACTATCCCTCTGCTGGTTGCCATTATCTACGGAGAAACCGAAACATATATTTCTTTTATAATCCCCATACTCTGCCTATTGGCTTTGGGTACTGTGCTTGGCATAAAAAAACCAAAAAATAATATGATGCTTGCCAAAGAGGGTTTTGCCATCTGCGGTTTGGCGTGGGTCCTGCTTTCGGCACTGGGCTGCATACCGTTTGTTATTTCCGGTATGATACCAAATTATCTTGATGCTTTCTTTGAGACCGTGTCGGGCTTTACAACCACAGGCTCAACAGTGCTTACTGTTATAGAAAAAAATCCCAAGGGTTTGCTGTTCTGGCGAAGCTTTACCAACTGGATGGGCGGAATGGGAGTACTTACCTTTTTTATGGCGGTAGTTCCGCAGGCAGAGGGGCAGTCTATGCACCTTATGCGTGCCGAAGTCCCCGGACCCAAGGCAGGTAAGCTGGTCAGCAAGATGACGGATGCATTCCGTATACTATATATACTGTATATCGCACTGACGGTTCTGGAGATCATTCTGCTGATGTTCTCGGGAATAGGCTTTTATCACAGCGTGGTGACTGCCTGTGCAAATGCAGGAACAGGCGGATTTTCCGTAAAAGATGCTTCGATAGCAGGCTACAACAGCCCCTATGTTGAATACGTGACGGGAACGTTTATGCTGTTGTTCGGTATGAATTTCAACCTCTACTTTTTCCTTATCATCAGAAAGTTCAGATCGGTGATCTTTGATGAGGAGTTCAGGGTCTATCTGGGCATTGTGGCAGCGTCCATCGTGCTTATTATGATAAACCTGATGACAACGAGCAATATCGGCTTTGAACATGCTTTCAGAAATGCCTACTTCAACGTTGCGACCTTCGTCAGCTCCTGTGGCTTTGTAAATGCCGATTATGAGCAGTGGCATATTTTCTCTAAGGCTTTGATCTATATGCTTATGCTCATAGGTGCTATGTCAGGCTCAACGGGCGGCGGCATCAAGGTGACAAGGATAATGCTCTACTTCAAAGAGATGATAAGAGATCTCAAGCAGATGCTCCGTCCCCGTCAGGTGATGAGCGTTAGAATGAACAAAAAAGCTGTTGATACCGATATTCTCAGAGGTGTGAATACCTATCTGATAGTCTATATCTTTATCATAGTTGTCAGCGTTCTTCTTGTCAGCATTGAAGGCAATAACTTTGAAACAAACTTTTCTGCGGTGTTTACCTGCTTTAACAATATGGGTCCCGGTATGGACAAGGTCGGTGCAACTCAGAACTTTGCACACCTGGGTCCGCTGACAAAGCTGGTGCTGTGCTTTGATATGCTGGCAGGCAGACTTGAGATATATCCCATCATACTCCTCTTTATCCCTGCTACATGGAAGAAGCATTGATAGGCGGTGCTTTATGGGAAAATCAAACTGTGACATCTGTGCACACTATATTTATGACGAGGTGTACGACTGCTACACCTGTGACATAAATCTTGATGAAGACGAGGCTGTCAGGTTTATGCAGGGGAGCTTTGACAACTGCCCCTACTTTGACCCGTATGATGAGTACAAGATAGTTAGAAAGCAAAATTGACAATTTTAACCAAGAATATTTGCTAATATAATCAAAAGGTAAAAAATATGAAATTCTCTTTACAAATGCACTTACTAATGATAAAATAGTGTACGTTGGATAAGTAGAATTATGTGTCGGTTCATCGAAGTAAGTATGAACAAAAATCGGAAAAAGGAGATCATAGTTATGAAAAAACGAATTTCACTTGCAGCTTTAGCCTTGGCTGTTGTGGCTGCATCTTCAATGACAGCCCTTGCATCGGGCATAAATGCCAATGAGCAGGCGGTTTTGGATAAGCTTTCCTCCACCTCTGTAAGCTACAAGGGAAGGACACTTTCTCTGCCTGCGAGCTATCTGAACCAGGCTAAGAACTATATGTACACAGTTGAGCTTACCAAGGAGCAGTGCGACAGGATCATCGCTCTCATTGACGAGGCTAAGTCTATTGTCGAAGGCTCTAAGGGGGCATCTGTCTCTGATATCAGAAGTCAGGTTCTTACAAAGGCAAATGAGATCGCAAGCGTTCTCAATATGTCTATAACTCAGGAAAAAACCGATCAGGGAAGTCAGTATACCCTGAAGGACAGCGAGGGAAATGTGGCATTTTCCGCAAGTCCGAAGGTTGACAAAAGCGGTAAGCTGGTTGACGGTACAGTTGTAAAGACAACAGGTGCAGGGGTTGAGCTTGACTCGCTGTTTGCAGTGCTTGCACTGCTTTCTGCGGCAACGGTAAGCGGAAGTCTTTACCTCGTTAAGTGCAAAAGCGAGGCTTGATATGAGCAAAAGACATCGTCACCATCATTCAAGCAAGGTTTTTGGGAAGAGTTTTATAATTCTTCCCATCGTATTTTTGATTGGCACATATCTTATCATTTTTCTTGCATTTGGCTCAACCATAAGTATGGCTGTTGATGCGGCAGGTATGGTTTTTTCAAGTGCCGAAAAGGATTATTCAACAAGCTTCAAGAGTATTTTTGTACCCGTCGCCGAAAATAAAGAGGGCTTGAAGTCCGATGATTTTGAATTTCCGAAATTCAATCAGCAGTTCGGAGAGCTTTCTATTCCAAAATGCAAAATTGAGGCAAAGCTGTTTTTCGGAGACGGAGACGTCGCCCTCAGAAACGGAGTCGGCATCTACAACGGAAGCTCCGCCCCCGGCTTTGGCAGCACGATCCTTGTGGGCGGACACAACAACACCTACTTTCACAATCTAAAAGATGTAAAAGAAGGTATGCCAGTTTCGATAAAGACTAACTACGGCAACTATGAGTATAAAATAAGAGAGACAAAGGTTTTGCAGTATAACGACAGCTCCGCATACGATATCGGTGCAGATAAGGAAAACCTTGTCCTGTACACCTGCTATCCCTTTGATGAACTGGGTCTGACCGATCAGAGATTTTTCGTCTATACCGATTATGTATCGGGTCCGCAGATTGACAGGGAGGGATAAGTATGAGCAAAAGTAAAAGTAAAAAGGGTGTTAAGCTCGTCCGTTCGGCAGTTGAGGGAATATTGGCATTTATAATCAGTGTTGTGCTGTTTGCCCTCTCTTATTGCATTGTGTTTCAGGCAACGTTTCTCAATCCGGACTTTATTATGGAGAGTATGAATGCCTCCAATTACTACACAGATAAAAAAGAAGAGGTCGTGCAGAACCTCACTGATCTTGGCTATGCCTCCGGCGTTGACGAGAAATTTTTCGAGGATTTCATCACCGAGATAAGACTCAGCGATGATACAAAGGATTACCTCACAGAGTATTACGAGGGCAAGCGTACCGGCTTCGATACCACAGCA
>CACYCD010000226.1 GCA_902772755.1 uncultured Ruminococcus sp. | reverse complement strand
TATCAGACACTGATATGATCACGTCAAACAAATATTTAACAAATGTAAAAAAGACACAGGACAGCATAACACTCCGCCCGTGCCTCAGCTTATCGGATATTCAACTGAAAAGAGGGCATAGCTATCCCGTCTGTATGTATATATCTACGTGTCAGCATAGCCCATACCCCTCTCATTGTCAATGATTTTTCGGTCATATTGACATAAAATTCTTTTATCCTATTATAAACCAACCAATACGGTTTGTCAATATAAATATGCCGTTTTTCTGTGAAAAACGCACATCAGATTTTGAAAAAATATCCGTCGGGCTATTGAAAAAATCCCGAAAATACATTTGGTATAGTCGGCAGTTGTATCGGTATTAGCTGATACAACTGTTTTGCTATAACCGCAAACGATTTTCAGCTTTAAAATGAAACAAAATATTAAAAAATCTTTAAAAACTATTGTAAATTTCGTTATAAAATATTATAATTACCATAGGGGAGTAGCGTAATACTGCTTCTGATTTTCAGATATGCACTTGGCGGAAGGCGAGGCGGAGATCATATTTGTGTAATAGGCTTAAAAAAACAGGCTATGTGACAAGCTCGTCACAAAGCCGCCTGTCCAAATTTAAAGGAGGATATCGTATGAAGAAAAATTTCAGAAAACCCATCAGCCTGCTGCTTTCACTGCTGATGGTAGTAAGTGTGTTTGCTGCGGCACCTGTCACGGCAAGTGCGGCGAGCGAGAACTGCTTTTCGTTCAACATTCCGCTGCAAACCAACAACCCTGAACTTGCCAGCTGGGATTATTATGATACCAATGATGCTGTATTCCAACACGATTACGGACAATCATACGGAGATAAATATGTACAAGTCAGTGGCAAATTGTACAACAACGGTTTGCGTTTAGCTAACACTTATCCTGTAACAATTACCGATCATAACGGAAGTAGTATTTCCAAAGTGATTTATCATTTAAGTCAAGACTATAACGGTACCGCTTATGCAAAATCCGATAAAGGAAATATCACAGTAACAGACGGCGGTTCAACGATCGTAGTTTCGGATATCAACTCGGCTTCCGTAACACTTGATTATTCTAAATCAAATTCGTATATCTATGACACTGTTACGTCTGTTGAAATTATTTATCAGGGGACACATACTCCTGCTGCAGCAGAAAGGGAAAACTACGTTGCCCCTATCCACGAAAACGAAGGCTCTTATGATTCGGTCGTTTACTGCTCAGGGTGTAATGAGGAACTCAGCAGAGAGCATATCATTATCCCTGCAAAGGATTGTATTGCTTATGGGGAGATCGAAGCAATTGATACAAATACCAACCAAAATACATATACAGGTGAGTTTTTCAAAGTAACCTGTCAGAATAAAGGAGATAGTTCCGGTTTCGCATTAAACGAATCAAAATCAGCCACTATTGCGACGGTAGACGGCTATAGCGGAAGCCGTATTATCAACATAAAGCTTACTATTGGTTATGACAATCCCGATAGGATCCAATGCTCAAAGGGAACAAAAAAGGTTGACGGCAAAACGGTTACTTTTTCCGATATTAACGACTATTCCGTTACTTTTAACGCCACTTTTGATATGAATGATGTAAACGTCAAAAAGGTTGAAATACAATTTAATCCTTGCAGAAATTTGACAAAAGTAGATGCAAAGGCTAAAACCTGCACAGAAGACGGCAATGAAGAGTATTATATTTCCCCCGATGGACGATATGGTCAGCTTGACGATGACGGCGACTGCGTTGTCGTTGAAGAAGGCTCATGGGTAATTCCTGCGTCTCATGATCCCGGCGAACCCGTAAACGATCACTACGCTTCATATACGGAAGTAGGTTATGATGATACGGTCGTTTACTGTACAACTTGCCACGAGGAACTCAGCAGAGTGCATAACAGCGATGTCCCGCTAAAACCGATTTATCTCACCGAACAGACCGAAACGCTGGAAACTAATTACCAGTCAACAAGCTACACAGGTGATTATTTTAAAATAACCTGTGCCGATGGAGTAAATAATTCCGGTTTTGAATTGTCACCCGGCAAAAGTGCAAAAATAACATCAATTTACGGAGATGCTGTTATTACCGGCGTTGATCTGATTTTGGGTCACGGCGACAAAGAATCTATTACCTGTTCAAGCGGTGTACGAAAGAGTATCTACGTTTATCAGGCTGCATCTTTTCGTGGTGTCAATGAACATTCCATAAACTTGACTGCCTCAGAAACAAATAATGTCCAAGAGGTTATTATATATTATCTGACCTTGGAGATAATTCCCAAAAAAGCAGCGACCTGTACGGAAGACGGTTCAAGCACGAAGATCTACAGAGTCCCTGACGGAAGTGCTTATGGCAGAATAGAAAATGGAAACTTTGTTGAGATGCCGGACAGTTATTGGAAGCTTCCCGCAACAGGTCATACTGCCGGTGATCCTGTAGAAGAAACGACCCCTGCCACCTACACAACCGAGGGTCATGTCGACAGTGTCGTTTACTGCAATAATTGTCATATGGAACTCAGCAGAGAAACTGTATCTGTTATTCCAATGGTACCGATCCCCACTTATTTGACTGAAACACTGCAGACAAATACCGTTCAGTCTGTCTATACAGGTGAAAAGTTTAAAATAACCTGTGACGATGACGGAGATGATGACGGCTTCAGATTGAGAAGCAATGACTTTGCTGATATTACACCGCTGGACAGCAGGGCGGTCATTGTCGGCGTTAAGCTCACTGTGGGTTATTATACTCCGAGTGATGTTCAGTGTTCAAGCGGTACAAAGACTGTCAGCGGCAATATCGTTACCTTCTCTAATATGTGTGAAACTTCACTGCGTTTGAACGGCTCTTCCGTTGTACAGATCAAAGAGGTTGAGATCCGTTATTACTTATTAACGAAAGTAACCGCAAAAGAACCGACCTGTGAACAAGCCGGCAATACAGAGTATTATGCGGACTCCGACGGAGGATATTGGATATTTGAAAACGGAGAACGTGTTGCGATCGAAGAAAATTCCTGGGAGATCCCCAAATCACCTCATACTCCGGCTGAGCCTGTAGAAGAGGACATTCCTGCTACCTTTACGACCGAGGGCTCACATGACAGCGTTGTTTACTGTTCCGTCTGCCATGAGGAGCTCAGCAGAGAAGTGTTGTCGGTTATTCCGGTGATACAGATTCCCGATTATTCCATTGAAACACTGCAGACACATTCCGATAAGACTGTTTATACAGGCGAAAGCTTTAGAATATCCTGCGATGATTGCGGAGATGCTCACGGCTTCAGCATAAGCTCAGAAAATTTTGCCAACATCAAAGCCTTGAACAACAACTCAGTAATTATAGGCGTTAAGCTTACTGTGGGTAATTACAGCCCCGACAGCGTACAATGTTCAAGCGGTACAAGAACCATTGACGGCAATGTTGTTACTTTTTCTGATATGAGCGAAACCTCACTGAGTTTGAGCGGTACTTCCGCCGTACAGATCAGAGAGGTAGAAGTAGATTATTTTGCGGTAACAAAAGTAAACGCCAAAGCACCGACCTGTACCGAAAGCGGAAATACAGCGTACTATATCGACTCTGAGAGAGGATATTGTCAGATCGAAAACGGAAAGCTCGTTGCTATTGCAGAAAATTCATGGGTACTTCCTGCAACGGGCCATACCGCCGGCACTCCCGTAGAAGAGGACATTCCTGCTACCTTCACAACCACCGGTTCGCATGACAGGGTCACTTATTGTACTGTCTGCCATGAGGAGCTCAGCAGAGAAACCTTGTCGGTTATCCCGAAAACGACGATTCCCGATCCGATGACCGAAACACTGCAAACCGATTCTCGACAGAATACCTATACAGGTCAAAACATAATAATAACCTGTGATGATGCCGGAGATAAGGACGGCTTCAAAATAAGATCGAATACTTATGCCACTATTACATCGAAAAACGGTGATTATGCCATTAGCGAGATCAAGGCAACAGTGGGTTATTACGATGCAGACAGAGTTCAATGTACAAGCGGTACAAGAACCATTAATGACATAGTAGTTACTTTTTCCGACATACCCTATGAACCCACAGTGCGTTTGTATGGCTCATCCGTTGTACAAATCAAAGAGGTTAAAGTCACTTATATGCTTTTAACAAAAGTAGCCGCAAAAGCAGCGACCTGCACGGAAGACGGAAATATAGAGTATTTTATCGACTCTAACGGAGGAACTTGTAAGCTTGAAAACGGAGAGCTTGTCGGTATACAAAATAATTCTTGGGTAACTCCTGCAACAGGCCATACTGCCGGTCAGCCGACAGAAACGACCACAGCTGCTACTTACACAGCTGACGGATATCGTTATTCGGTAGTTCGCTGCTCAAAATGCAATACCGAGCTTAGCAGAGAGGTAACGGCTGTTATTCCGCAGCTATCTCTCACTCACCACGAACAGGTCGCTCCGACATGTACCGAGGAAGGCAGCGTTGAATACTGGCACGATGAAGCAAATCAGAAGTATTTCTCCGATTCACAGGGCAAGAACAGGATCAACAGCACTGTTATCCCTGCAACGGGTCACAGCTATGACACGCCTGACTGGTGTTGGTCAGATGAATACGACAGTGCAACGGCAACTGTCATCTGCACAGTCTGCGGTCACGAAGAAACTGCAGATGCGGAAATTACTAATCATATCGACGTTGAGAGCTGTAAGACAACCTACACCGCAGCTGCCGAACTGGACGGCACGACCTATACAGATTCAAAGGAAGTTATCGGAAGCTGCTGCAGCGGTCACAGCCTGACGCTTGGCGGCGACATCGGAGTAAACTACTACTTTGCCGTCACCGAGGAGGATCTGCAAAACGATGCAACTGTTACATTTACATGGACAGTAAACGGTGTTGAGAAAACCGAGAGCGTTGCTCTGTCGGCGGATAAAGTTACTGATAACGGCTTCCTCGCATCACTTCCCATGCCGGTAGCAGAGATGACAAGTAATATCACTGCGACATTGACGGTAAACGGCGAAGAGGTCAGCTCAAGTACATTCTCCGCAAAGGAGTACTGCAATACGATCCTGTCCGACGATTTCAGAAACAAATACACCGGCACCGGTGCAAAGTCCTACGAAAATCTGGAAAGACTTATCAAGACAATGCTCGACTACGGTGCAAAAGCACAGATCAACTTTGAACGCAATACAAATGATTTGGCTAATGATGAGATCGATTACAATATGCAGAAGGTAACTCCATCTATGATCACCACCACCCCCAGCGATATGGAGGACGGACTGGACAAGTACGGTCTGGAATACGCAGGTACAACGATCGTTTACCTGTCGGAGACCTCGATGCGTCACTACTACACCATCACCGATCAGGCAAAATTTGATGAGGTGAAGGACAGCGTGACCTTCGACGGCGAGCCGGTAAGCTATACCGAGAAAAACGGCAAGATCTACTTTGAACTGCCCGATATCGCGGCCGCCGACCTCGATACCCCGTACACCATCAAGATCGGAAGAAGCAGTTACCACTACAGCGTACTCGATTACGTGCGTGAGTGCTTGGAAAATCCCAACGTTCCCTACAACACCAGACAGCTTGTTTCCGCAACCTACTGGTACAATCAGGCAGCAAACGCCTATTTCGCAGAATAAGGAGGTCGTTTGATGAAAGAAGCGTACGAGAGATTGGAGCTGGAAATAATCGAGCTTGACCCCGAGGACATGATCACAACCTCCGGTCCCGACGATTACGAAGGCTGGAACCCCCACAGCGGCGAAGGCGGCGAAGGCGGCGAGAGCGGAGGAGAAAGCGGAGGCTCCGGCAGCAGCAGCGACTACGAAGGCTGGAACCCCCACTAGTCCGACAGCAAGCATAATACAGCAAACATAATACAACAAAACCGGTGGGCGGAAATCTCCGCCCACCTTAATTATGCGAAAAACGTCAGGAAAAATGAATAATGAATAAAGAATAATGAATAGTGAATAATACGGAGTTGCCTAGGGGTTATCTGATTATTCATTATTCACTATTCACTATTCACTATTCATCGGCTTTTCCGCTAAACACTATTTTAATGAATAATTAATAAAGAAAAATGAATAGTGAATAATCTGAAAGCTTACAATGAAGCAACGGATATTTTGAATTTTTCCAACAAGCCCTATTGCAATTTTTGTCAAATACCCATATAATTATTATAGTGAAGATTTTAAATAGGTAGGGAGCTTTAGTTGTGAAAAAAACAGGATATCCGTCTATTGATAAACCGTGGCTGAATTATTATTCAAAACAAGCTGTTGAAGCAGCTTTGCCCAACACTACTTTATATGACCATCTGAATAATATTGCCAAAAAATATACGAATAAAGTCGCTGTGAATTATTACGAACAAGAATATACCTACAGCGAAATGATCAGCCAAATAGATGCAGTTGCCGGTGCATTGTTCAAGCTTGGAGTCAGAAACGGAGATACAGTAACTATATGTACGATCAATTCTCCCGAGACAATATTTCTGATCTTTGCGTTAAATAAAATCGGTGCTGTTGCAAATTTGATTTACGGGGTCAGTACGGAAGCCGAAATAAAGAAGTATTTGACCGAAACAAAAACAAGATTTGTCTTTACCTTAGATATTTTTCAAAGCAAGTTTGTCAATGTTTTTGATAAGGTTGCAATTGAAAAAATCATTACAATAGAAACAAATCCGGCAACAAAAGAGTTAGTATACAATGACCGTTTTATTAAATGGGAATCGTTCAAAAATAACTTCTCTGAAATTGAGGAGATAAACAATAACCCTGACTCGACTGCCATAATTACCTACACGGGTGGAACAACAGGAGGCTCTAAGGGTGTTATGCAGTCAAGTAAAGGTATTTTATCCAGTGTATGGCAATATTGCCAAATGAATGTTGACCTGAAAAGTGATTCAAAATGGTTGCTGGTTTTTCCGCTGTTTATTGCATTTGGGGTGTTCTCCCTTCTGATACCATTGTCAAAAGGAATGACGGTAATCGTTCGTTTACCAATGGCGGATTCTATTGCAGAATTGTGCAAAAAGTTTAAGCCCAATCATATTATGTACGGACCTGCTTTCTGGGAAGCGTTTGCAGATGATAATGAAGATATTGATTTATCTTTCTTGATCGAACCGATGACAGGCGGAGATACCCTGCCAACCTCGGTTGAGAATAAAATCAACAATTATCTCGAATCACACGGCAGCCAATACAAGATTATGAATGGATACGGAATGTCTGAATTGGGTCCCGGTATAAGTGTTAATTGTAAATACGCTTACGAAGAGGGAAGCGTGGGAGTTCCGTTTGTAAAAAATATCGTAGCTGCATTTGATGAAGATAGCGAAGAAGAATTAAAATACGGTGAAACAGGTGAGTTGTGTGTATGTTCACCGTCGGTTATGCTTGGCTACCATAACGATCCCGACGAAACCAAAAATGTGATAAGAAAGCACAAGGATGGCAAGCTTTGGGTTCATACCGGTGATTTGGGCTTTATCAGCGAGAGGGGATTTGTACATATCGTCGGCAGGATAAAAAGATATATGCTCTGTATTTCCAACGGAGTACAAAAGAAAGTGTTTAGCTTAGATATCGAAAAAGCCTTGAATAACAATCCTTTGGTAGAAAAAAGCATTGTT
>CACYCD010000225.1 GCA_902772755.1 uncultured Ruminococcus sp. | reverse complement strand
TTTCTGTACAAAATACTCCAGAACATCATCTGCATAGTGGCGGTAGCCCAGCATATTCTGTCCTCTGAACAGCATCTGCAGCTTTGTGTTGGGACATTCCTTCCTGATGGTGCGGAGTCTGTCCCAGGGGTCCTCGTTGAGGAATCTGAGGCAGGCGTCAAAGGTAGCTCCGCCCCAGCACTCCAGTGAATAAAATCCGATCTTATCCAGCTCGGGAAGTATCGGGAGCATATCCGACAGTGGCATACGTGTTGCCAGCAGTGACTGGTGGGCATCACGCAGGACTGTTTCAGTTATCAAAAGTTTTTTTGCCATTTGTTATCTTCCTTCCGCTGCTCACGCAATTGTTACAAGGACGGTGTCGGTCTCAACACTCTGATCTTTGGTAACGCAAACGGAGGTTATTGTACCTGCACATACGGCATTAACGGGGTTTTCCATCTTCATAGCTTCAAGAATTACCACGGGATCGCCCTCTTTTACGGCGTCACCCTCTTTTACCTTGATGTCAAGCACTTTGCCGGGCATCGGAGCTTTTACGGGAGTACCGCTGCCGGCTGATTTTTTGGGAGCGGGTGCTGCGGCAGGAGCAGGAGCTGCGGCAGGTGCTGCAGCTGCGGAAGAAGAGCCAACCTCCTCCACCTGTACATCATAGGTAGTTCCGTTTACTGTGATTTTTAAGTTTTTCATATCTATTCCCTTTCTTTAACCGATTGTTGAATGTTTCTTTGGCAAAGTATTTACACGCTTGCTTTCAAGCATTGTCAGCATTTGTACCAGCAGTGAGCGAAGCTCATATTCTTCTGCCACACACTCGATGATCCCGTCCTCTGCAGCTTTGAATGCGGAGAGGTTTGCCTTGGCAAAGTCCTTGGCTGTTTTTTCCTGATCCTTGACGGGAACGTTCATCTTTTCGGGTATCATCATATAAGCTGCCGCCATCTCGTTGAGCGGTGATACCACTGCCTCGGGAAGAGCTATTGTCAAATCTGTCATTGCACCCGAGCCTGCCATTGCGATAAACACGGGACCGACAGCCTTGCCTGTGATGACGGAGATCTTTGCTGTGGTAGCCTCGGCATAGGCACTTGTTACAGCCTTGGCTGCACCCAGACAGTCAAATCCGTCACTGTCTATAAATGTAAGCACCGGCATCGAGAACGCATCACAGAATTTCACCAGCTTGGCGATCTTCTTTCCGTCGGGCTTGCCTATCGTTTCGCCCTTGGTTCTGACGATTCCCACGGGTTCGCCCTGAATACGTGCAAAGCCTACCTTGGCATCTCCGAGATGCTCATACAGCTTGATAAATGAACCCTCGTCAACTGTTCTGCAAACCGTGCATTTGCCGTCTGCATTTGCAGGGATCTCCTCCGCATAGGGAGCAGTTGTAAGGTTATTCAGCGGAATATATGTAAGCAGTTCTTTGGCGGCTTCTATTGCTGCGTCCTTGTCCTCTGCAAGCTCTGCCACCGAGCAAAGACAGCCCTCGTCATAGGGGGACATTGCCAGCTTTGCGTCCTTGACCAAGATAACAAAATCAGCACTTGCAGCTGTGACTGCGGCTGTGCCTATGCAGTCTGAAAGCACTACTGAAAGCTGAGGAACCACTCCCGACAGGGTGCTTGCACTGTTGAGCAAATTTCCGTAGGCAGTGAGAAGCTCGTTGCCCTCCTTGAGCTTGCCGCCGAGACTGTCATAGAAGGCTACTATCGGAGCTCCGTTTTTGAGTGCAAGGTCATACACCTTCTTCAGTTTGGCAGCCTGTGCCTTGCTCATAGCACCGTTTGCAATGTCGATATTCTGGCAAAAAGCATAGCACGGCAAGCCGTTGACTGTACCATAGCCTGCCACTGCCTCGGCATAGCTGTCGCCCGACTTGGCGTATGCACCGATCTCTGCAAAGCTACCCACATCAAAAAACTCCATTATAAGCTTATATGCCGAAGTTGCAGTGATCTCAGCCTTTGCCTGAGTAATTTTTTCAATACTCATCTCTATTCCTCACTTTCATACAGTTTTCACCGTTATACACATACATTATAGCGTATTACCGCTGATTTTACAAGAAGAAAAGTGTGCAGTGGTTTATTTTTGCACACTTTAGATAATTGCAGTTGTTATATTGAAATATTATGGTAAATTTGACGAAACCATTATTTAGCATTTCCCGACGGATTTGGGTTGGCTGTCAGCTTGTCGATCTCCTTCTGAGTGAGGTCTCGCCAGTCGCCGACCTTGAGCATACCCAGCTTGACTGTGCCGATCGCGGTGCGTTTCAGTCGGGCAACCTCCAGCCCCAGCTGCTCGCACATTTTGCGTATCTGACGGTTCCTGCCCTCGTGCAGGAGGATCTCCAAAACCACTCTGCCCTCTTCCCTGTTGATCACACGCACCTCGCAGGGCTTTGTCTTGTAGCCGTCTATCATCATACCCACAGTCATCTGCGTGATCTGCTCGTCGGTTATGCCCGGGCGGACGGTCACTCGGTATACCTTATATATATCCTTTTTGGGGTGGGTTACGGTGTTGGCAAACTGTCCGTCATTCGTCATCAGCAACATACCCTCGCTGTCACGGTCAAGCCTGCCCACGGGGTATATCCTCTCGGGAATGTCACGCACCAGCTCCGCCACACACCTTCTGCCCATCTCGTCGCTCATCGTGGTGACATAGCCACGGGGCTTGTGAAGCATTATGTAACGCTTTGACGGCAGTGCCGTACCCTTGATGCGTTTGCCCTGAACAAATACCTTGTCGTTTATCGGGTCTACCTTATCGCCTATCTGAGCGATTTTTCCGTTCACCTTAACACTGCCCTGACGTATCAGCTCCTCTGATTTTCTGCGTGAGGCAACTCCGCAGTCCGCCATCATCTTTTGCAGTCTTACCAATTCCTGTTTTGCCATATCAAAAAAGTCCTTTTAAAAAATCAGTTATCCCCTGCTTATAATCCACGCTTTCGGCGTAGTATATTTCTTCTTTGGAAATAAGCCGTTTACCGCTGTAGTATTCGACCCTGCCGGCACACTCTCCCTTTTTTACGGGAGCGTACTCAAACGGGGATATGTGTATCCTTCTCTTTATCTTCTTATTGTCGGAGGTGAAAATTTTCTTTTTCGGAATTATGATTCTCACCTTATCCGCTGTCCCTCCGACTATATCCTGTCGGACGGAAATTTCCTTTTTGGAATATTTATGCACCACGGAAAAACCGTGCTCATACATTTTTATGTGGTCGTCCCAGTCCTGCCTGTCATTGAGGGTGACGGCGATCAGCGTAACTCCGTTTTTTCGTGCGGCAGTCACAAGACATCTGCCTGCCGCCGAGGTGTAGCCCGTCTTGCCCGAAATACAGCAGGGGTACATCGACAGAAGCCGATTGTGATTTTGATATGTCACCGTTTTGTCGGGCGGATATATAAAATGTACCTGACGGCTCTTGCTCCCGCTTATCTCACGGAACTGCTTGTTTTTCAGACAGGCTTTCATCAGCACAGCCATATCACGGGCGGTGCTGTAGTGGTTTTTGTCGTCCAGACCCGAGGGCGTAACAAAGCTTGTGCCGTCAAGCCCCAGCTGTCCGGCTCTGCGGTTCATCCTTTCGGCAAATTTTTCACGGCT
>CACYCD010000224.1 GCA_902772755.1 uncultured Ruminococcus sp. | reverse complement strand
TGCTGAAAAAAATAGGTATTGACAAAATACAGGGGTACTATTTTTCAAAGCCCGTACCGCCTGATGAATTTGAAGCTTTTATTAACTGATTTGGAGGAAATATGCCTTACTTTGGAAGGACTGAAAAAACTCGGTGTGAACACCGATGAAGGACTTGAACGCTGTCTTGACGATGAAGAATTTTATCTCAGTTTGGTTGAAGTCGCCTTGGAAGAGGGCGAGCTTAACAAGCTGGATTCGGAGCTGAAAAACGGAAACATTCAGAGTGCATTTGAAACGGCTCACGCTTTGAAGGGAGTATACGGAAATATGGCACTTACGCCCTTGTACAAACCTATGGTTCAGTTGACCGAAATACTCAGAAATAACAGTACGGATAATTCAGACATTCTGATGAAAGAGATAAAAGAAAATTTTGCAAAGCTATCCGCCTTGCTGTAAATCTAATTATAAAATGGGCTTGCGATACCGACGTATTGCAAGCCCGTTTACTTATATTCTATTCGTATCTGTTCCTTATCCTTACGATCACAAAACCAAGGACAATAAGCAGGATTATCCCAAGAAGGATATACCATACATACATCGGTACGCTGTTCAGATTGAAGCAGCGGACGTTTATCCACATTCGGTTCATACGTGCATTCTCTTTGTCATTGAAGAACATCATAACGGCACAGCGTTTGAGCACTTCCTCAGTGGGATATAACGCAAAGAGCTGACGGCGTGTTTGACTTTCCGAGGTTTTAATGACAAAATCCTCGTCATCACTGTTGCCTGTGAAGAAAAATCCCACAGGATAGTCAACAACGTCCTCTTCATCGTCCTCCGCACCGTAGTTCCACTCTGCATATTCAAAGATCCTGCCGTCATTGGGAGCCGAAATACAGCTGGAATATCCTATGTAATACATATTTCTGATCACATTGTCGGGACGTGAAACAAAATTTATAAATGCTTCCGCAGCGTGCTGGCGTTCTTTGCTGTTCTCTATACCTGATTTGAGCATTACCCAGCCGTCACACCAGAGATTTGAACATTCCTTCGGCACGGCATATTCAAGGTAGTAATCGTCCTCCTCAGCCTGATCGAGGGTGTAGACTGCATCTCCCGACCACTGAAAATTGGCATAGACCTTGCCCGTGACCATATCTGCTTTTCCGCTGTCTACCTCAAATGAGTAAACACGTGAGCGAATATCCTGCAAGCGTTTTTCAGCCTCAGCGACAGTTTTTTCGGAAGTATCATTCATAATTCTTTTAAGCTCCGAATCATAGTCAGCTCTGCTCTTGAATTGCTCTGAGGATATCAAATCGCTGTTCATAAGTCCCAGAACCGCAAAATATGTATCTCTCACACTGTCCTTAATTGTTATGCAGTGTGAGAATTTTTCATTGTCAAGTATCTTCCACGTTGAGGCTTCTTCGTTTGTCACCTTGTCGGGATTGTAGACAAAGCCCATATTTCCCCACATATAGCCTGCGGAATATTTGCTCCACTTCTCCCCCTTTACCGAGGTGCTGTCCATCAGATTTTTTATGTAGGGAGAAACTCCCTTAATGTAGTAATTGTTTTCATCGGAGGTATCAAAAAACTCCTCTGAAAGCGGTACCAGCATATCCTCGTTTATCATTTTCATACCCATATAATCCGAAGGACATACCAGGTCAAATTTATCTCCGAGGGTTATCTGGTTGTAAAGATCCTCGTTAGTGCCATAGGTCGAATACTCAACACGTACTCGCTTTTTATAGGTTTTATAGTACCATTTTTCAAAATCCTCTACCATAGAGTTTTTGCCTATGATATCTCCGCTGTCGAGGTCTATAACCTCATCATCGTCCCAACCGCCTTCGTCTATGTATTCCTCACAGTTGGAAATTCTCAGGGTGATAACATCGTCCTCGGCAAGGACAGTCATACCGTTCATTATAAAAGTTGAAGGCAGAATAATAAGCATCAGAAGTGACAATAGCTTTTTCACGATTTTGTACCTGCCTTTCTGTTGGACATAAAATTGTTGACAAGTACAACGATCAATACTACTGCAAATATCACGGTAGACAATGCCCAGAGAGCGGTTTTGATACTTGTATGAGCACCCTTAGTGGCGTTTACTACATAAGTGCTTATTGTGTTAAACGTTGCCGGCTTGGTATATGTGGTGATAAAATAATCGTCAAGTGACAGGGTGACGGATAGCATAAAACCCGACACTATCCCCGGGATTATCTGAGGGATAAGCACCTTGAATAATGCCTTTGACGGCG
>CACYCD010000223.1 GCA_902772755.1 uncultured Ruminococcus sp. | reverse complement strand
GACCGCTCCGCCTGGAGTTTTGTAAAAACGCGCAACGTAAACATCATTTGTTTTTGCAAGAACGTTATATTCCGGATCGTTGGAAACAAGAGCATACTTATCGCCGTTTTTGAGGTACCATCCCTCAAAGGTGTAGTTTTTATCCGCATCTACATCAGCTTTAAGTTTGAAGTAACTCTTGTTATCCGAAAGTGCATAAGCTTCGGTGTAACCGTTATGATTAACGTATTCAATGTTATCGTGAAGTACCGTATCGGAATTCGTAAAGTTTGCAGTTACGCCGGAAACAATGCCCGTATTTTCTTCCGGCAAATATCCGGATTTTGTGTAATCTATCCTATTTGCCTGATAGTAGTCTCTCACATACGGACCGTTCTTTTTATCTGCGATTTCAATCAATGTGTTTGCTTTCAGAAGCTGGTTGCTGTCTGAGAAATACCAACGTCCATCGCTTCGGTTACCCCAGTTCCATATGGTCGTCTCACCGTTTTTCCCATTACCTTTTCTATATCCCACACTATACTGATCCGATGTTGGTTCGGCGAGAACTTCATTTGGATGCCGGCCTAACGCTTCGTATTCATACGTAATTAAAACAGGAATTTTTTCACAGTCCATAATGTGCTCTGGTACTGAAATGGATGGG
The DNA here is from genome assembly GCA_902772755.1 of uncultured Ruminococcus sp. Lineage (GTDB taxonomy): Bacteria > Bacillota > Clostridia > Oscillospirales > Acutalibacteraceae > Ruminococcoides. The sequence goes on along the minus strand of CACYCD010000223.1, from coordinate 1,828 downwards.
TGAGCATTCCGGAATGCCGTTTGATAGGTTTCAAGCTTATCAGCATCACCGTACTTGCACTTTACACGGTCAGAATGGTCGGGATCAATCAGGAAAGACTCTGAACCGTTCTTTGTCGGAAGCACACCCTGACCGCCAATTACATCAAAAAGTACATAATGATCAACTGTTGTATCAGGGTCAAACGCGTCATTTCCGGATGCATCCACCGGTTTATAAAGCGCCCACGCGGTCGCATAATAACCCACGTTATTGTGATCGTAGCCGTTAGAAATAATACGGATAGGATGATAGTTCTGTTTGGTGGTATTATCAACATCATCCACTGTCTGACCGAAAATATCCACGCGATGCTTATAGAAATCAGTCAGATCTTCCCACTGATACTTGGTTGTATCAGTGTAATTCGTCAGATCTGCATATTGGTTATAGCCTAACTCACCATTTTCGAACGTAGAATTATTAATATCTTCGTAGTAAGTGGCGCGTCCGAGATTGCTCGCCAACAAATCACTTGACTCGTCTGTGTGATTCGAAGAAGTACTTGCCTTGTACTTAAAACTGAAAATTATACTTTCACCGTTGTACTCATTCTTTAGTTTCTTCTTTTCAAAGATTTTGTTGATGACAGCAAACTCATCATAATCGTATGTTTGACGGTTATAATATGTTCGTTCATCGGAAGTAAACTCAGCCTTTGCTTTGCTTTCCAGGAATGTGTTGTAAACAAAATCGTCCCACACATAGTTATTCATTGTCATTCCTTGGATAGGTTTATTAGAACTGTCTTTTGTGGGAACTTCTGTATAGTAAACACCGCCTTCGTTGACCATCAGCTGACCGGGATATTTTCCGAGCGGGTAAAAAGATCCTTCTATATAAGGATATACCGCAAGATAGCCGCCCCACTTTTCCTTTACCTCGTCCGTAAAGTCGTAAGCATAAAAACGTACAACATCCGAAGATTTGCTCACCTTTGGAGCATAGAGAATGGTGACAACAATCTTATCATCGGGATAACCGTTTACGTTAAGGGTATAGTCATTCCACGCCTGTCCGCCCGTCGGGATTTTTCCCGTGTTAATAGCCGCGCCGGTGGATTCGTCAAATTCCTGACTGATAACACTCCCCGTCAAGCCTCCATTCACATCGAAGCCCTTGACGTAATAATCAGCGCCTGCTGTAGCATTGCACTGTGCTTCCATATAAATCGACTTTCCTGCTTTTACGTCAGCAGCCGTCAGCTCAATCTTTTTTACGTATGTACTGTATTTAGTAGTATCTACATCAGTTAAGGAGATATTATTTCCGCTTGCGTTGTTTTCCTTAACAACAGTAAAATCTCCAAAATTAGCTGTTGTGTCGAAAAAATTGCTATTATCAGTATCATACCTCACAGTACCGCGCTTGAGATAGACGGTTACAGGGTAATAGCCTTCGGAGTCATCTGTAAAATAAACCTTGTCATTAATTGAGTCATAAACAACATATACAGCGCCCGAACCACCGGGAAGCGCGTATGAGTATGGATTATTATATCCGTAAGTGCTGGAATCTTTATCTTCCCAACCTTGTACTTGATATTTTGTATATTTCGTCATTGAGGCGCCGCCGTCGGAAGCTGTACTCTTGGATACCTGGTTATCAGCATCTCTCAGAATTTTAAACCAATATGGGCCTGAATATGTACTGGTAGTAATGAACAAACCGTCAGAAAGCTCTTTCATTTTTGCGCTGGTTGCAGCACTGATAAAATGATAGCCCTCTTTAACAAAGGTCGCGGTTACTGTCGTATTTTCGGTAATTGTTTTTGAAGCAATGGAGGTAT
>CACYCD010000222.1 GCA_902772755.1 uncultured Ruminococcus sp. | reverse complement strand
TTGTTTATGGAAAATCTCATAATTATCCATACAACGACCAAAACCGCTATTATAGAAATGACGATCGGCAGTAACGGGAAAAGATAGCTTGTGTCGTCTGCATTTGTCGCAAACACATAGTACGTGAGAATGCTTCCTGCTATGCCCAGCGGTATTCCTATGCAGAGAGCCTTGACAGTATAAAAAACACTTTCAAGATTTACCATACGCTTGAACTCTTTATTGGTCATACCAACGGAGCGGAGCATCGCAAACTCTTTTCTTCTCAGCTGAATATTGGTAGTGATAGTGTTGAAAATATTGGTAAGACCGATAAGCGAGATAACGATGATGAAGCCGTATACAAAGATTTGCAGGATCAAAATAACGGAACGCATCTGTCTTGCTTCTTTGTCATAATTCATTACATACATATTCTGAATGTTCATATCTGTGATAAGCTGTTCTGTTTTGTCGGGATTTGAAGAGTTAAGAGAAAATCTTTCATTGCTGTTTTTATAGCTGATATGTGCGTTATACCAGTCACGGCTGACAATCAGCGAACCCGGTTCTAAGCCCCACTTGTAGATACGCATCGCATCGTTTTCATCTGTGATCTCAGCACCGACTGTAAGGCTGAGCTTGGAATACTGTGCTTCGTTTTCTTCATCATAAGTGTTTGTGCCGTCAAGCTGAATGCCGACAGGATCATTGAATAATTTCTCGATCTTATTCTGTGAGCCGTTGTCATCCTGAATAACCGTAAGATTAATCAAAACTGCTTTATCCTTCATTTCCTCATAGCTTTTGCCTACCATCTTCAGAACCTTTTTGTAGCTGATGTCGTCAAGTGCTACTATGGAGGGTTGATATGATGCATTGCTTCCGTCAAAATCCACTACATCAATATTTGGATTGCCCTGAAGCTGTTTTGAAATATCATCTGACTTGACTGTGAAATTGTAGTGCCAGCAGGATTCATATAGTAAGTAATCGGTAACATCATCTGAATCGGCAATTTTTTCAAAGGCTTCTATGCGGTTTTTGTATTCGGCTTCGTTATCTGATTGAACGTGGCTGAAGAACACCGACATATTGTAATCCATTTCAAATGTATAATTTTTTGAATACTCTATACCGTACTGAACAAAGGAATATACCGAGATAAATACGGCAACGCTTACCACAATGGATATCACTGTTGTGCGGTATTTTTTACGGCTTCTCTTAAGATTTTTCCATGCAATGCTTCCGCCCGTACCGAACAGCTTTTTAATGAGCTTGGGTGTTCTATAGCTTTTTGCTTTATTCGTATTTTTGATGTTTATATCGTTACTGCTTCTTATGGCTTCTATCGGAGCAATATGTGAGGCTCTGACCGCAGAAAACAGTGTTGAAAAGAAAATCGTTACCGAACCCAGTACAACTGATATTGCTATAGATAAAAAGCTGATTTTGAGTACAAATATATTGCCGTTGAGCAGCTCTATAAGTATATAGTTGCACAGGAATATCAATAAAGCTGCAGCACCGATGCCGAGAAGTATTCCCAGCGGAATACCCAGCAAGCCGAGTATGAAGCCCTCATACAGGACATTTTTTCTTATCTGACTTGGTGTTGCTCCTATGGAGCTCAGCATACCGTAAAGCTTGGTTTTTTCTGTTATTGAGATGGCAAAGCTGTTTCTGATGATGAATATGCTTGATATCATTATAACCCCGACAACCAGACAAATCAAGCCCCAAACGATGGAGTTGTTTTTATCGCTCAGTGCATAGCCCTTGTAAGCGAGAAGATCGTGATTGAAGTCATAGGAGGAAATGTCATATCCGCTTTTTTTGATATCGCTCATCAACTCATCATAGCCCTCATCGTCCAATTGACCGTTTGAATAAGCTTCAACATTCTTAGGGTCTGTTCCGAAGATTTCGGCAGTCACCTGAATATAGTCTTTTTCTGCAGATTCTTCGATATCGGCATAGATGATGTTGTCGTCCATGTGGGGAACGGATTTTGCCGAAGGCTCGGCAAGAGTATAGGCACTGACGCAGGCGGAGTTGTCGTATGACTGCAATTCATTACTTAAATTTGAAAAAATACCAACTACCGTGTAGGTTTTTGTGCTGTTGGGGATAAATGTTTCGTTTTCAAAATAATACTCTTCAGATTGGCTGAAATATTGGTACTCGCTTTGTGGCTTGTTATTTTCGTCAATATATTCCATAGGCTCAACACTTTTGCGGACGCCTATCTCAAAGGTTATCTTGTCCCCCGGCTTATAGCCTATTTTTGAATGGTTGTCAAATGACGGCGACAAAACTATCTCGTCAG
>CACYCD010000221.1 GCA_902772755.1 uncultured Ruminococcus sp. | reverse complement strand
GCTGATGATCTCTTTGGTGACTTCGTTTGTGGTGTCGTCAAGATCTACCTTCTGCACCATTCCCACTCCGTCAAAGAGGAAGTTGGTTACATAAATCTCGGGGAGGCTGTTGTTTGTGTAGTCTGTGTAAAACTCTTCGTAATCGTCCTGTGTGTAGGTCTTAATTTCGGACGTTGAGCCGTTGGCGGTATAGGTGAGAGCTTTTACATTCACCGTGTAATCAGCCGTAAGCTCATCGGCGGAAATGGCTGTCGGCGTTGTCGAGGTCTGAGCAGTTGCAGTGGGTCTTGTTGTTGACATTTCCTCAGTTTGGGTCGGTACGGTTTGGTTGTATGTGGTGGGTTCTGTTACGCCGATATACTGTCCGCAGTTACCGCCTGCAAAACCTGCGATGTATTTTTGAATAAGCGTGCAGTCCTTGATGTTCACACTGCCGTCCTGATTTGCGTCTGCCGCAACAAGCTGAGTTTCCGAGAGTGTTGCTGTTTTGCACACGTATTTTTGGATAAGGCTTGCATCACGGATAGAAACGCTGTTGTCTTGGTTTGCATCACCCAGCAGATATCCGCCGGTGGGTGTTGTTGATGAAGTTTCCGTAGCTTTTGTTTCCGTAGGCTGTACAACGGTCTGCGAAGAAGATGTACCGCCGAGTGCCGTGCCGTTCACATATAGGGTATAACCGTTGGTTATTACGCTTGAAGCCTCACCGCTGAACGAGCTGATGTAGGTGTCGCCCGTAAGTATCCACGATGAGGAGGAGTCCAGCTTTACATTGACTGTACCAACCGAGGAGGACACCGTGCTTTCCTTGGCATTGGTGATGCTTCCGCTGATTTTTCCCGTATAGACAGAAGAATCGGTGAGGTTCAGTGTAAAGGTCGAGTCACTGCCAACGAGGATATCTCCCGAAAGCGTCTGCCCGTAAGCATTCATTGTGCCGATATTTGAAGCACCGCTCCAGCCATCGTCACAGACAGAGAGAAGAATATTTTCACTGTCCTCGTTTACGATTTTTGCATTGTTGAGGTTTATCACGGCATTTGTGTTCGTAATATGGAACACATGACCGCTTTTGCTTGTGAGAGTGCCGCCGTTCATCGTAAAGGAAGATGTACCGCTGTCCGCATCACCCGACATCGACTGATAGATCATTATTGTATCAAGGAAATTTGCATTTCCGTTTGTCTTGGTGTTGTTTGCGGTGAGATTGCTGTTATTCAGTGTGATGCTGTTCTTGCCCTCGATGCAGACACCCTCGGAAAGCTTTGAGTTAAGCTCTGCATTGTTCACCGTGATATCCGCCGTGCTGTATATTGCAGGAGAGCCGAGTCCGCTTGAGGTGTAACTGCCTCCGTTTACGGTGACTGTACCGCCTCCACGGTCGGTGCGGATCGGTGCAGATGATTGCCCCGTAGTGGTGACGGTGAGGTTGTCGGCAATGGTAACACCTCCGCCCGTTGTCATAATTCCTCCGCTGTTGTCGCCCGTGGTGTTTATCACAGTGTCGGAAATCTTTACAGTTGTTCCGTCACCTGCGGCACCGTTTTTTCCGCCGTTTCCTCCGTAAGAGAAAACTCCGTTTGCCCCCCTTGCTTCCGCTGTTATTGTTCCGCCGGTTATGGTAGTTGTTGTACCGCCCTTTACCATAACCGCAGAGTTAATTCCGTAGAAATTGCAGTTGTCGCCGCCGTCCGAATCGCCCATTTTACTGACGGTGGGATTTGATATGCTTACGCTGTCCGAGGTGCTTATCAGCAGAGCGTTCTGATCTGCTGTTGAAGAAGTGTACGTCTTGTCCGCCTGAGTGTCGGCAGAGGTTATTTCCGTTGCCCCTGTGTAGCTGACGGAGGTGCTTCCTCCGCCCGGAGGTGTACCTCCGCCGGGAGGCGTATCGCCTGCCGCAAAGACGTTGGCTGTCATTGCCGTCAGCATTGCAGCCACAACTGCTACAGCTGTTGTTTTCCGTTTCATAGAGATTCCTCCTCTTTGTTTGTCTGACAATATGTTAGCATATCATTCTGAAAAAAACCTTAAAATATGTGTTGATTTTGAAAAAATATTTTGAAGTTTTTAAGTATTTTTTAAGAATATATTGTATAATGATAGCAGGGAGGTGATTTTGTGCAGATTCTTATAGTTGAGGACGATAAAGCTCTGTCCAATGCCTTGAAGCAAATTCTGGAGGACAAGGGTTATTTTTGCGATGCGGTATACGATGGACGCACGGCGGTTGAGTATATAGGCTTAAAGAGATATGATGTGATAGTGCTTGATATAATGCTTCCTGTGCTTAACGGATTTGAGGTGCTGTCGAAGGTCAGGGGTGCAGGCATCGGAACACCCATTCTTATGCTGACCGCAAGAAGTGCTGTTTCCGACAAAGTGGATGCTCTCACAGCAGGGGCAGATGATTATTTGACAAAGCCATTTGACATTGAGGAGTTTTCCGCAAGAGTTCAGGCACTGACCAGACGCAGGGGAGAGCTGATAATGAATGTTTTGAATTATGGTGACCTCAGCCTGAACCTGAAAACCTCGGAGCTGATGTGCAGGGAAAAGTCGGTACATCTGAGCTATAAGGAGTTCAAGGTGGCAGAAATGCTATTTGCCAATCCCGATATGATTGTAACAAAGGAAATTCTCATAAATAATGTATGGGGGGCTGACTCTGAGGCGACTGACAACAATGTAGAAGCGTACATATCCTTTCTCAGGAGAAAGATAAAATTTCTTGATTCAAGGGTCAGAATTAAAAACATTCAGAAAATAGGCTACAAGCCGGAGGTAAGCGATGATTGAGAGCTACCGCCGAAAATTCGTTGTGCATACAATGTCCTTGATAGGCATAGTGCTTTTGGCAGTGCTTGCTGTGATCACTGTCTACTACTGCAATAAGGAATATGACGACCTGAAACACACGATGCACGAGGTCGTTCAGCCGTTGGACAGACCTTTTGAAAAAGATGATACCGAGCCTTCCCCAAAAATGAAAGATGCCCAGCCACCTCCAAAGCCCGATGAGCCAAACAAGACCCACGAGGGCATAATTGCGGTTTTCTACATAAAAAGCGAGGACAGGTTTTCCGTTGTCTCGGATATAAACGCAGAAGATAAAGACTTGATCATATCTGTCGCCCAAAAAGCTCTTTTGCAAGGTGATAGCTTCGGAATGCTTGATGATTTTGATATGATCTTTTACAAAACCGGCAACGAGTCTGAGGTAAAGATCGCACTGGCAGATCGTTCAAGCTATTATGATACTGTCAGAAAAATGATAATAATAATGTTTGTCGTTTTCCTTATATCAATGCTGGTATTTTTGTTTATCAGCAATATAATAGCAAAAACTGCCGTTAAGCCACTTGAACAGGCAATAGCCACAGAAAGAAAGATCGTGACGGATATTTCTCACGACCTGAAAACACCTATAACCGTAGTGCTTGCAAACAACGGCATATTAAAGGAAAATCCAAATTCCACTATAGCCGAACAGATGAAGTGGATAGACAGCACCGATACAGCGTCAAAAAATATGCTGAATATGATAAACGAGATACTAACGCTTGCTTCGGTTGATGCGATAGGAAAAAACACGGTGATACAGCATATTGATTTTTCCAATATGGTAATGCAGCTTGCTCTGCAGGCGGAATCGGTAGCTTACGACAGGGGCATAGAGCTTGAAACGGATATCGACAGCGATATATTTATACGTGCAAACAAAAGCTATGCCGAAAGAATAGTGTCGGGGCTTATTGACAATGCCTGCAAGCACGAGAAACGCAGGGGAAAAATAATAGTATCTCTTAAAGAGCAAAAACGAAAAGCCGTTTTAAAAGTGCGAAACACTGATTCGGTGATATCAAACAGCGACCTTCCGCATATCTTTGAACGGTTTTACAAATGTGACAAATCAAGGACTGAAAACAACAGTGCGGGTCTTGGACTTGCCATTGTAAAAAATATGACAGAAGCAATGGACGGCAGTATATCCGTAAAAAGCAGTACGGAGATCGGCACTGAGTTTACTGTGTTATTTCCTATGAGAGGTGATTTTTTATGAAGAAAAACAAGCTTATCTGCCTGATTATGGCAGCACTGATGCTTTCGGCGGCAGGCTGTTCTCAAAGTGACAGCACTTCCGAAACCACAGCCACCGAAGCATCGGCAACAGCAGACAGCACACAACAGCAGAACAACACTCCCCCTGACGGAACTCCGCCGAACGGAGAGAACGGCAAGCCTGACGG
>CACYCD010000220.1 GCA_902772755.1 uncultured Ruminococcus sp. | reverse complement strand
CTTCTCAACCATCTTGTCGGTTTCACCCTTGTTAATTTCATAGGGCTTGACCTGGTTTTTGACAAGCATAATTATGTCGCCGTACACCAGTGCCGCAATGACCTTCCTCAAAAGAGTGAGCGAGAGCTTGAAGCCGGGATTTTTTTCCATTCCCGAAAGGTTGAGGGAGATGACGGGTATGTACTCCAGTCCTGCTTTTTTAAGACCCTTCCTCAGCAGATGGATATAGTTTGAGGCACGACAGCCTCCGCCCGTCTGCGTTATCATAAGTGCGGTCTTGTGCAGGTCGTACTTGCCCGTTTCAAGTGCGTTGATGAGCTGACCTATAACGAGAAGTGCCGGATAGCAGGTGTCGTTATGCACGTATTTAAGCCCTGTCTGGGCAATCTCGGGACCGTCGGTATCCAGCAGTTCAAGGTTGTAGCCCTCGTGCTTGAATGCCTCCGTGAGTATTCCAAAGTGGACGGGCAGCATCATCGGCACAAGGATCTTGTAGCCCTCGTCGTTCATTTCCTTTGTATAAAGAAGTCTGCCGTCCTTGTCATAAACGAGCTTTGCCATTTGAACTCCCCCTTATTCTCTGCCTATTGCGGCAAGCAGTGAGCGTATGCGTATCTTTACTGCACCTAGGTTTGTGATCTCGTCGATCTTCACCTGGGTGTAAATTTTTCCGTTCTGTTCCAGTATGTCACGCACCTCATCGGTGGTGATGGCGTCAACTCCGCAGCCAAAGGATACCAGCTGAACCAGATCCATATCCTGTCTTGTGCTGACGTACTTGGCGGCGGCATACAGTCTGCTGTGGTATGTCCACTGATTCAGCACTCCCACACGGAATTTTTCCACCTTGTCGGAAACGCAGTCCTCCGACACCACCGCAACTCCGAATGTTGCTATCATCTTGCTGATTCCGTGATTTATCTCGGGGTCAACGTGGTAGGGTCTGCCCGAAAGCACGATAATTTCCTTGCCCTCTGCCTCGGCTCTTGCGATTATCTCCCTGCCGTGCTGTCTGATGTCGGCAAAGTAGCTGTCGTACTCCTCATAAGCCAGCTTTGAAGCGTTCTTGACTTCCTTTAGGGTGATGTCGGGGAAGTATTTTATAAGTACCTCGTGCATCTTTTTGGGGAAGTTCTTCGGACGGTGGATACCCACATAATCCTTGATAAAGGTGATCTTCCTGACGTCCTTCATATTGTTGTAGATGACCTCGGGATAATATGCCACAACAGGGCAGTTGTAGTGGTTGTCGCCGAGATTTTCATCCAGATTGTACGACATACAGGGATAGAATATCTTGTCAACACCGTCATTTATCAGCGACTTGATATGCCCGTGAATGAGCTTCGCAGGGAAGCAAACGGTATCGCTTGGTATAGTCTGCTGTCCCAGCTGGTAGATCTTGCGTGTGGAAAACGGCGAGCATACCACCTTGAATTTCAGCTCAGTAAAGAACCTGTGCCAGAACGGGAGAAGCTCATACATATTAAGACCCATCGGCAGACCTATAGTACCCCTGCTGCCCTCTACAGGCTTGTAGGAGGCGAGCTTTTGGAGCTTGTACTCATAGATGTTCATACTGTCGTCGGGTGATTTTTTGGTTATCGGACGTTCACACCTGTTTCCGCCGATGAACTTTCTGCCGTCCGCAAAGGTGTTCACCGTCAAACGGCAGTTGTTACTGCACATACCGCAGTTGACTACCTTTATCTTATGCACAAAAGCTTTCAGCTGTTCCCTGTTTATCAGAGTGCTTTCAGCCGTGCTGTCCTTGGTACGGCTTTGAGCGTAGAGTGCCGCACCGTAGGCACCCATCAGCCCCGATATGGTCGGACGCACAACGTTTACGCCCATCTCCTGCTCAAACGCACGCAGCACAGCGTCATTGAGGAAGGTACCGCCCTGAACGACAACCTTCCTGCCCAGCTCCTCCGGACCCGAGGCACGGATCACCTTGTACAGTGCATTCTTCACCACGGAGAGCGACAGTCCGCCCGAAATATCCTCAATGGTCGCACCGTCCTTCTGAGCCTGCTTGACGGAGGAATTCATAAATACGGTACATCTTGAACCCAGGTCAACAGGGTGCTTGCCGTAAAGTCCGAGGTCGGCAAAATCCTGGATAGAGTAGCCCAGAGCATTTGCAAAGGTCTGCAGGAACGAACCGCAGCCCGAGGAACAAGCCTCGTTTAAGAAGATGTTGTCTATGGCCCCGTTGTGAACCTTGAAGCACTTGATGTCCTGACCGCCGATGTCGATGACAAATTCCACATCGGGCATAAACTGACGTGCAGCGGTGGAGTGAGCAACGGTTTCCACGATGCCGAAGTCAACGCAGAAGGCGTTCTTGATGATATCCTCTCCGTAGCCCGTGACAGCCGAGGCTTTGATCTTGATATCGGGCTTCAGCTCATACAGTTCTTCAAGAAAACCCTTGATGATCGGAACGGGATTTCCGCTGTTGGGGAGGTATTTTGAATAGAGAAGCTCTCCGCCCTCACCCATAACCACAGCCTTGACAGTGGTTGAGCCTGCGTCCATACCGAGGTAACAGCTGCCACTGTAGGTCTTGATGTCCGCTTCCCTGACGGCAGCTTTTGAATGACGCTCCTTGAAAGCCTTGTACTCCTGTTCATTCTCAAACAGCGGAGGGTTAAATGCAAAATTGCCCGAGCCCTTGTAGGTGCTGACCTTGTTGATGACTTCATCAAAATCTATCGTGCTGTTTGCACACAGAGCCGCACCGAAGGCAACGTAATACAGAGAATTTTCGGGACAGATACCCTTTGTGCCAAGCTCCTCGTCAAAAGCCTTCCTCAGCTCCTCCATAAAGGTGAGCGGACCGCCGAGGTAGACCACCTTGCCCTCGATCTCACGTCCCTGTGCAAGTCCTGCTACAGTCTGATTGACCACGGCACGGAAGATACTCTGTGCAATATCAGCTTTTCTTGCACCCTGATTCAGGAGTGGCTGGATATCGGTCTTGGCGAACACTCCACAGCGTGAGGCGATGGTGTAGGTTTTTTCATATTCCCTTGCAAGGTCGTTCAGTTCCTCCAGCGGAACGTTGAGCAGGGTAGCCATCTGGTCGATAAACGCACCCGTACCGCCTGCACAAGTGCCGTTCATACGGACCTCCATACCGCCCGATAAGAAGAGTATCTTTGCGTCCTCACCGCCCAGCTCAATGATCACATCGGTGCCGGGGATAAAGGTGTTTGCGGCAACTCTGGTGGCATAGACCTCCTGCACAAAGGACAGTCCGCACTGCTCGGCTACACCCATACCTGCCGAACCCGACAGGGCAACAAGTGACCGCTCAACTCCCCTGACCTTGCTGCGAACACGGGTGAGAAGCTCTCCGATCTTTTCGGTGATCCGGCTGTAGTGTCTTTCGTATGTACTGTACAGCAGCTTATTGTTATCATCAAGCACCACACATTTGATGGTGGTTGAACCTATATCAAGTCCCAGTCTCATAATAACTCCTATTAAACACTTGTTTATGCAAGATTTTTTAATAATTTACAGTTACTATTATTGTATGACATTTTTCATCAAATATAATTCCAAATCAGAATTATCATTATATTCCTATAAATCTGTGGGTGGCAGGTGGTTTGTTGGTTGGCTTGTTGGTGGGTTGTCGGTCGGTTTAATCAAAGATAGAAAAATTTTCGTAGGCTTCAAGGTCGTAAGAGCAGACCTGTTTTTCTTCACAGTGTTTCTTTGGTTTGGTTTTTCTTTCGGTTCTTCTTTCGGTTCTGTTCCAGCTTTCAGCCTGTTTTTTCCAGTCAATGGGTCTGCCCTTGTAAAGCCAGTTAAAACGCTCATAATAGTCGAAAAAACGTTCAAAGTCAAACACATAGTTCTGTTGTTCGCAGTACTCTGTCACCTCGCTGAGGGTAGGAGGCATAGGAACGGCAGTAGCGTACGGCACAACTAACTCTTGACTTCTTGAATTATTGAATTCTTGACTTCTTGACTTCTTATGATGTGGCTGTTCGTTGGCTGTCTGTAGGTCGCCTGTCGGCTGTTTGTCGGCTGTTTGTTGGTTGGCGGTTGGTAAAAAAATAGTCGTCGGACGGACTCCCTCGCCGTCAATCGACTGATATTTGTTATAATTTGTCACAGTTATTACAGTGTACTTTGTTGTACTCTGTGTTGTTATTTCACCTGTCTGCTTGAGGTGGTTGAGGGCTATCCTCACTGAGCTTTCGGTAATACCCAGCTCCTCAGCCAGCTTTTTTCTGCCGGTGACAAGCTGACCACGCTTGATATGCCTGCCCTTGTACTCGGTGTCGTTGAAATTAGCCTTGAGGATCAAGTGCAAAAACACGTCCTTTGTGGCGGAGTCCTTGTACCAGCCCCATTCGAGAAGGTTCCTGTATATCTTTGCCCATGAGCAGTATTCTGTCATAGCTTCACATCCTTTGGAATAAATATTCTATATACCATTGTAGAACAAAATTCCTCACCTGTCAAGCATTTTGAAAAAATTTTTCTATAAAATCCCCCGCAGCCCAAAGCCACGGGGGACAATCCTGCTGTCAGCAGCTCTTTGTAATTATCCTGACCTCGTCAATAGAGAGGTTTAACGCACTTGCGATATTCTCCTTTGACAAAGTCCCTGCCTTGATGAGCTTTTTGATAGACTCGATTATACCCTCGACACGCTCCTCGGCAAGTCCGTCTAAAAATTCTTTTAAAAAACCTCCTACAAGCTCTGCTGTAAGTCCTTTTGCAAATCCTATTTCAAGTCCTATTGCAATTCCTTCGGTATATCCTTCGGCAAATCCTTTGTCAAACTCTTGTTTTAGGTATTCTTCGAGTGCTTCACACATATAATCGACCCCCTCTGTGGTGTTTTTATATTTTCTTGTTACATCTCAATCCGTAAAAAAGTGGAAAAATGCTCGGTATGCCATATAGACGTCTGTTTTTGCCACTATTTCAAAGGGAGCGTGCATACACAGGACGGGGACTCCGAGGTCTACCACGTCTACGTTCATATTGGCAACGTATTTGGCTATTGTGCCGCCGCCGCCGAGGTCTACCTTGCCCAGCTCGCCCACCTGCCAGGTGATGCCGTTCCTGTCGAGCATTGTGCGGATCTCAGCCATATACTCGGCGGAGGCGTCGCTGGTGCTGTATTTTCCGCCGGAACCGGTGTACTTTGAGATGACCACGCCCTCGTTGAGGTAGGAGCTGTTTTTGCTTTCAAAACAGCTTGTATAGGTCGGGTCTACTGCCGCATTCACATCGGCTGAGAGGCACTTGCTCTTTGACAGCACACGGTAGCCCTCCAGCCCCTCGCTTGCGGCGATATCGTAGATAAAGTATCTGAGGAAGTCGCTCTGCATACCGGTGTTGCCGTCCGAGCCGGTTTCCTCCTTGTCGGTCAGATAGGTGATGCAGGTTTTTTCGGGTATTCCTGCGTCCATAATAGCCATCAGTGCGGTGTAGGCACACACTCTGTCATCGTGACCGTAGGAGCCTATCAGACTTCTGTCAAAGCCCACATCTCTTGCCTT
>CACYCD010000219.1 GCA_902772755.1 uncultured Ruminococcus sp. | reverse complement strand
AGTAACATCTCCCCAAGTTTTTCAATTATATTATTGCATTTTTTTATTCTCCTATTCTTTACTTATAGGATTTATTTTGATATAATACAATAGAAATACCGATGAGGAGTGTTGTGTGATGAAGAAGGTAACTGTTTTTCTGGTTGCTGGAGCTTTGGCTGTTTCGGGTTTGGTGCTGCCGGTCGATGCACGGGTAAGGGATCTGTCGATCAGCGGAGCTGTGAAAAATATAGATAGTTCGTCTGCATCAGTTGACGTACAGCTCACGGCTCTTGATGTTGACGGTGATGCGTTGCCCTCATCTTACAGTTCTGTTGATAAAGGCTATGTTACTCCTGTCAGGAATCAGGGCAATACGCAGTCGTGCTGGGCGATAAGCGGAGTAGCTGCGGTGGAAAGCATACTCGCCAAGGACGGTCTTGCCGATAACACCGAAGCAAGCTATCTGTCACCTGCCCATATGGACGCCTGGGGGTCCACCCGTGAGGACAATACCGGATGGCAGAGAGATTATGAAAAAAGTGGAGGTTATTCGTATATTTCAATGGCATACCTTGCAAGCCGTTCAGGTGCTGTGCCGGAGGCTGTTATGCCGTTTGGTTCTCTGCAGAGTCTGTTCAGACCTGTTGAGGCTGAGGACATTCAGTACGGAGTGAACGGTATTATGTATGTTGAAGGAAGTGACCGCAGCACCGTCAAAAAGTGCATCATTGACAACGCTTCGGTTGTTGCTAATTTCAGCACGCATACAAAATTTTACACAGACAACAACACAAATTACTACTGCCCTCAGATGCCTTCAAAGGTAAGCGGACACTCGATTTGCATAGTCGGCTGGGATGACGATTATGACAAGGAGAATTTTACAGTCAAAGATACGGTACAGCCCACAGCAGAGGACAGGGAGAATGGTATCACCAAGCCTTATCAAAAAAGCTTTACTCCCGAAAACAACGGTGCTTGGCTGTGCAAGAACAGCTGGGGCAAAAACAACAGCATCGAGGGTATGTTCTGGATATCATACGAGGATAAGACGATTTTCAGCGAAAAATTTGCTCCGACCTTCTGCATAACCGATTATGAGAAGATAAGCGATTTTAAGCATATTTATCAGAATGAGATCTACGGTGCAGTGATAGAGTTTGATTTTCTTGCCTCCATGGGGTATGATGAGCTTACATACATCAATACCTTTGATTTCAGCAGAGAAGGTGAGTACCTCGACAAGGTTATGTTTGAAACTCAAGGTATAGGCAATGACTACACAATCTACTACATTCCCGTTGATGCTGACGGAAAAACACCCGTAACCGATACGGCACTTTGGCAGAAGGTCGCAACGGGTACTGTGGATTATTCCGGTTATATAACCGTGGAAACCGAAAAATTGGCTCTTAACGGTACTAAGGCTGCAATAGGAGTTAAGCTCACGGACAAGACAGGTGCTAAGCAAAACGCAGTGGGTGTTGATGAGTGGCTTGATAATTTGTCGGGAGACAGACTGTTTACCCCTGATCCACAGTGGGAAAAAAGTTATATTTTCTATGACGGCAAAATGCAGGACGTCAAGGATTATTATAAAAAAGCAGAAAACGATGATATCGGCGGAAATCTTGTAGTCAAAGCTATGACTACCGAGTCACTGCTTACCCTGAAGGGAGATGCCGATAACAACGGAGCTGTAAATATCGCCGATGCTTCCGCTGTACAGCGTCACGTGGTACACCTCACCGAGCTTACAGCGGTAGGCAGGGCAAATGCCGATTTTGACGGCGACGGAAGAATAACCATCAGGGACTGCACAGCTATTCAGAAGCATTTGGCAGGATTGAATCAGTAAAACACACCTACAAAACAAGGCTTGACTCAATTGTTGAGTCAAGCCTTTTGCAGGTAAAATAATTAAACTATTACTTCTCCGTAAACCTCGCCGAATGCCATGGCTGCGTTGCTTTCATCGGTGTCGATGTGCATGGCAGGTGCGAACTTCTCGGATACTCTCACTACTACCTCATCAAAGGTGAGTGAACGCTCTGTGCCTTCAATTTTTACGGAAACAAGCTGCTTGTCCTCAACGCCAAATTCCTTGGCATTTTCGGGAGTGAAGTGGATGTGTCTTTTGGCAGCGATAACTCCCTTTGAGATCTCATATTCACCCTCGGGACCAACCAGTGTGCAGCCGGGTGTACCCTCTATGTCGCCTGACTCTCTTACGGGAGCGGCAATACCGAGCTTTCTTGCATCAGTGAGGGATACCTCTACCTGACAATCCTTTCTTGTAGGTCCGAGGATAGACATAGTCATATCGCCTCTGGGACCGATGACCTTGACCTTCTCAAAGCAGGCAAACTGACCGGGCTGAGAAAGATCCTTCTTGTTTGTCAGGGTCGCACCCTTGCCAAAGAGGACCTCAAGAGCTTCTTCACTCACGTGGACGTGATGTGCAGATGTTTCAACTAAAATCTTCATGATAAAAACCACCTATCATATATATTTACAATACTATAATACACCTTCTAACAAAATTTTTCAATACTATTTATACAATTCGGGAGAAATAAAATGTTTGATAATTGGAATGAACTTGAAAAAGAATGTCTCGACTGCCACAGGTGCGGTCTTTGTGAAACAAGAACCAACGTTGTTTTCGGCGTGGGAAACAGGAACGCCGAGGTGCTGTTCATTGGGGAGGGACCCGGTGAGCAGGAGGATCTGCAGGCACAGCCCTTTGTTGGCAGAGCAGGCAAGCTTCTGGACAAAATGCTGTATGCAGTTGATCTTTCACGTGAAAAGAATATCTACATAGCAAACATAGTGAAGTGCCGTCCGCCTCAGAATCGTGACCCCAAGCCCGAGGAACAGCTCGCCTGCACCGATTGGCTCAGAAATCAGTACAAGCTGATGCAGCCAAAGATCATAGTCTGTCTTGGCAGGATAGCTGCAGGGCAGATAATCAAGAAGGATATCAAAATTATGAAAGAACACGGTCAGTTTTTTGAGAAGGGGGGAGTGCTGATGATGCCGATGCTCCACCCGGCAGCAGTGCTTAGAAATCCCAACAGAAAAGCCGAAGCTTTCAGAGATTTTCAAATACTCAGGGATAAGATCAAGGAAATATGTGATCATACCTACTAACGGACATCTTAGAATTGTCGGTATGACTTTCGGGCATCTCAAAAACCGCCACGGTTTTTTGAGATGCCCTTCAATAATTGTGTTTTTGTCACTTGACAGTGAGCTTACATTTCAGGGTTATGCCGTTGGTAGTTACGTTAATTACGGTACTGCCCTTTTTCTTTGCCTTGATAATGCCCTTTGAAGAAACGGAAGCTATTTTTTTGTTTTTTGACTTAAACTTTGCCGTTCCGACTTTTCCTTTGATTTTCAGTGTGAAGCTTTTTCCTTTTTTCAAAGTGAGCTTTGTTTTGTTGAGCGTTGGATTGCTTACAGTTACCTTGAATGAGGTTTTTGTTTCTGAATTAGAAACGGTTATGGTCGCTGTTCCCTTCTTTAAAGCAGTGAGCTTGCCCGATTTGCTGATCTTAACAGCTTTGGTATTGTTGCTTGAAAATACGGCATTTTGGTCGTAGGTGTTGACAAAACCTAATTTGACAGTTGCTGTTTGCTTTATATAGAGGTTTTTTTTTGCTTTCTTTACTTTGATTCCGGGGGTCGGTAGCTTGTCGGGAGTTTTTTT
>CACYCD010000218.1 GCA_902772755.1 uncultured Ruminococcus sp. | reverse complement strand
TGAATTATATCGGAGTACAGGACTACACCGAGTATACAGGCTGGTGGTGCAAGCACAAGGACGATTACTTCTTCTACGGCTCTGACAATATAATGAACAGACTTTCAAAGAACAATGGCATTATTACCAATTCAAAGAAAATCTGGAAGGAATACTTTATCCCTGCAATCGACCATTTCAGAAATGCTGTGAAAAGCAGAGAGCTTGTGGATACCCTTTACACCCGAAACAAGTATTTCAGCCTGATTGAAGGCAGTGCAGAGATGAACTATAAGAGTGGCTGGAAGCTGAAAACCTCCGATTGGGTAGCCGACCACAGCCAAATGAAAACCGCAGTTTATGACGAGGACACCAACACATATTATGTCAACAAGTCAGAAACACTCTACGAGAATAATTTCAAGGGTGCATACGACTACTGTGCCGATTGGCTGATAAGCCGTGCCGCTTGGCTGTCAAAGGAGTTTGGCGAGAATGTAGCCGTTGTTGAGGTGGATAATTCACCTGCAAAGTCTGATACAGATAAAGAAACCGAAAAAACCTCAGCTCCCAAAACCACGACAACTTCTGCCTCCCTGAAAGCAGGAGAAAAATTCCTCCTTGTTGTGACAGGCGGTAAGGTGAAGAGCTATAAATCCTCAAACAGCAAGGTAGCCACAGTTAAAAACGGTATGGTGACAGGTTTGAAGAAGGGCAGTGCAACAATCACCGCAAAGCTCACAAACGGAGATAAGGCAGTTTGCAAGATAAAAGTAACCACCGACCCGACTGTAAAGATCGGCGGAAAGAAGTTTAACAAAAACAAAACCTACTCCGTCAAGAAGGGTGGCAAGCTGACCGTTGCAGTCACGGGCAAGGCGGCTGCCGTAAACAACAAATACAAGACTTCAAACAAAAAGACAGCAAAGATAACCTCAAAGACCAACGCAAAAAAGCTGACTATCCAAGCCGGCAAAAAAGCAGGCAAAGCCACGATAACCCTTACAGTGAACGGTGTTTCCTTCAAGATAAAAGTAAAAGTAAAGTAAACTAATCAAAACCGATCGGCTCGGGAACAGCTCCCAAGTCCGGTCGGTTTTTTTATGATTTATTATTATGCAATATTCTGCAAAAGGCTACAAAAAGTAGTTATCTATTATATGATTTTTATTATTTAAATGAAAACTTACGAAAATGTCATTTTATTTCTGTAACCGACTTGACAGGCGATATATTACTAACCGTAATAAAGTGATGTTAAAAACTCTGAGGAAATTGTTAATGTTGAAAAGCTATGTTTAAACTTAACTGCGTGATAAATGGATAAATCAGCCTTTTAAGAGGGTGTTTCCACAGTTTCCACAGAGTTTTCCACATAGAAATTCGGAAAAACAAGGATTTACAGATTGTATAATTCCTGAATATAATTATTACACGGAATAATGAATTGTAATATTTTTGTAACTATATCGGCGAATAACCGCATAAAAACGTCCCATAATAACGGTATATGACAAAAGAGAGTGATCACAGTGATAAAAGGTGTCAACAGACAGGTGCTTGAAATTACCGAAACAAATAATCTGTATTATGAAAAGGCTTTGCTCGTGGTTCGCCCCGAATACTGCAATGCACAGCAGGCAGTGCTGGAAAAAGAGGCGAGGCAGATGCTCCGCCGTATGTATCCGCCCTCAGCCATAAAATGCCGTCAGAGGTTTTTCTACTGGCTGAAGCGGTTAGGGCTTTCCGCACTTGTCGGAGGTGCTGTTGCTCTTCTTGTCAACTATGCGGTGCTGACGTAAAAATTCCTTCTGCTCTGCGGTTATCCGTCTGCTCTCCGTAGCTTTTTGTATAGCCTTGTTGTGCGTCCACGGGTCAAGACGTTTTTCCGTGATAAATGGCAGGATACTCTCATACTGCTTTGCGAGTCCCGTGGCAAAGTACCAGGCAATCATCATATTGACATAGTATTCATCACTGCGAATGGTGCTGACAAGCTCCGGATACTCAGGACTGAAATCCTCATTTAAGAAATGCTCCATAAGCATACCCACGGCAAACCTTACCGAGTAGGTACTGTCGGTGCTTATCCATTGCTTTATGCGGTCGATCAGTTCACTGCGATGCTTCCGAAAAATCTTCGGGGAAAGCTGGTCGCAGGTAGCCCAGTTGTCAACGTATGGCAGAAACCTGTCCACCGCTTCAATGCAGTGAGCGTAGTCCTTATCAAGAGATATGATAAATGCATGCAGTGGGTTTTCATCAAAATATTTATGCGGAAGAGTGTTCAAAAATTCCTCCGCTTCCCTATCCTTGGCAAATACCTTGGCAAGCTCACGAAGCTTGGGCGTTCTAACCCCGATGATGCTGTCCTTATCGACAGAGGGAATACGCTTGCTCTGAAAATCACGGTAGCCTGTGAAAAAAAAAAAAAAAAGTGCTTCTAAAATTCTTTCCTGTA
>CACYCD010000217.1 GCA_902772755.1 uncultured Ruminococcus sp. | reverse complement strand
CTTGAAGAGCCTGTACGTCAGATAGCTGAAAACGCAGGTGTAGAGGGTTCTGTTATCCTCAACAACATTATATCAGACAACGAGATCAACTACGGTTACAACGCTCTCACGGGCGAATATACCGATATGATGAAGGCAGGTATCGTTGACCCGACAAAGGTAACAAGAAGTGCTTTGCAGAACGCATCTTCGGTTGCTTCAATGATACTCACCACCGAATCACTTGTCACCGACATCAAAGAGCCTGCAGCTGCAGCCGCTCCCCAGATGCCTGACATGGGCGGAATGTACTGATCACACAAAACTTGTTTGAAATATGAATTAGGCAGTGAAGAACAAAATCTTCACTGCCTAAATTATTATAAGAATTATTTATAATAGGTCTTGTACCACTCTGCAAAGGCTCTGAGTCCCTGACGGATATTGATCGAGGGGGTAAAGCCGTAATCACGTGCGAGGGCTTCGGAATCCGCATAGGTCACGGGAACATCGCCCGGCTGCATTCCGACAAGCTTTCTGTGTCCCTCAAAGTCGTAGTCCTCGGGGAGAACACCGGCACGCACCAGTTCTTCCTGGAGTGTGCTTATGTAGTCAAGCAGATTTTCAGGTGTACCGCCACCGATGTTATAGACAGCATAGGGCGGTATCGGCAGACCGTCCTCTCCGTCAGCCTTGGAGGGAGCACCCTTCATAACTCTGAAAACACCTTCTACAATATCATCAATATAGGTAAAATCACGCTTGCAGTTGCCGTAGTTAAATATCTGTATGCTATCTCCCCTGCTGAGCTTTCGTGTAGCACTGAAATAGAACATATCGGGACGGCCTGCAGGACCGTAAACCGTGAAGAAACGCAGACCCGTTGAGGGGATATTGTAGAGCTTGCTGTAGCTGTATGCCATAAGCTCGTTGCTCTTCTTTGTTGCGGCATAGAGGCTTACGGGGTTATCTACCTTGTCATCAACACTGAACGGAACCTTCTTGTTTCCGCCGTAAACACTGGAGCTGGAGGCATAGACCAGGTGTTCTACCGGATTGTGACGGCAGGCTTCAAGAATATTGAAGAAGCCTACAAGATTGCTCTCGATATAGACATCGGGATGCTCGATGGAATAACGCACACCTGCCTGTGCAGCCAGATTGATTACCACTGACGGCTTGTACTCTGCAAAAACCTTGTCTACCAACTGTTTATCGGCAAGATTACCACGGACAAAAATATGCTTTACCGCAGAAGATTTTGCGGCTTCTTCAATAAGACCCAGGCGGTATTCCTTGAGCTTAGGGTCGTAGTAGTCATTCATACTGTCAAAGGAAATCACAGTTCCAGAGGTCATTTCTTTAAGCAGTCGCATAACAAGATTTGCACCGATAAAACCCGGAGAGCCGGTTACCAATACCGTCTTTTCATCTAAGTTAATGAGGGTTTTGCCCATTATGATCACCTTTTTCGTCAATTATATCAAAAAGAGAATGTTTCTTTGAGTACTGCCCACTTCTGATCCTTGTCAGACAGTGTAAGCGGTGTACCATCTCTCATTGTATATCCGTCGGCACTGCAGCTGCCCTGATACTCGCCTTCAAGCTCAGGCCAGTTGATGCCGATCTCGGGGTCGTTCCAAGCAAGACCGCCCTCATCACCGGGGTGATAGAAGTCGGTGCATTTGTAGCAGAACTCAGCCTCATCGCTAAGCACAAGGAAGCCGTGTGCAAAGCCCTCTGAGATGTAGAACTGCTTGTTGTTCTCGGCGGTAAGCTCTACTCCGAACCACTTGCCGTAGGTACTGCTGTTCTTTCTGAGGTCAACGGCAACATCGAACACTCTGCCCTTGATAACACGGACAAGCTTGCCCTGCGGATACTGCTTCTGAAAATGCAGACCTCTGAGAACTCCTTTTTTGCTCATACTCTGGTTATCCTGAACGAAAACCATATCAAGACCTGCTTCGTGCATATCGTTCTGATTATAGGTCTCAACAAAATATCCTCTGTCATCACCGTGAACTGTCGGCTCAATAACATACAAGCCCTCGATCGGTGTGGTTGTAACTTTTATCTGTCCCATTATAATTTTGCCTCCTCCAGATAT
>CACYCD010000216.1 GCA_902772755.1 uncultured Ruminococcus sp. | reverse complement strand
GCCTGTTCAAGGTATCTTGAAAAAAACCGGCTGTATACGGAGCTTTTCCGCCTACAGCCGGTATAGGGCATCTCTAAAAACCTATAGCACTCTTATTGCACCATATATTCAGCCGTCATATTGTCCAAAATTCCCTCGCAATACGTCAGTATTACTTCGTGAATTTTGGGCAATCTGCCAATTAAATCTACAGCACACTAAAATCACCATAGGTTTCCAGAGATGCCCGGTTATTTTTTAATAGCTTTCTCAACTCCGTGAATAAGATTCAGCACCGAAGGAGCGGTATCTGCATAGTCACGCATGATTATTTCATAAGAAAGTGACGGTTTTCTGTCGGTTTGTCTGCTTCGGGACAGTTTTTCCACAGCCTCTGACAGCTTCGCTTTCTTTAGCTCACGGTGTGCGTTTATGTAGCTTTTTTGACTGAGCTGTGACAGTATAAAGATATGCTCGTCATTTTGAGGATTTACATTGTACAGCAGTCTGAAAACCTCGTAAACATCAGTCATAAGTATCTCTGAGGTACATCGGGTTATTTCTCTGTCACGTATCTGTGACAGCAGAGTATAGATAAAGTCTATGTTATTCACAATGACCCTAAGATTTGCATTATCCCCTTTTCTATTATAAGTGTTTACGGCAACATCATTTGACTGCTCCGGTGCTTCGGCTGTGCGTTGAGGGGTTCTGCCAAGCAGATAATCGCAGGTCACATTGTAATAGTCGGCGGCTTTGACAATAAAATCCAGTCCGCACTCCCGTATCCCCTTTTCATAGTGGGACAACAGGGACTGACTTATTCCCAGCTCGTCCGCAGCCTGCTTTTGGCTTATACCTCTCTCCTTTCTCAGGCAGAGAAGATTATTAGAAAAAGAAGCATTCACGGTCATCACATCCTTTTTAGGTTTGATTTATACATTTAGTATACATTATTATTTACAGATTGTAAAGGGAATTCAGATGAGATCTTACTGCATACATTTGATTCGACACGGCAATATTGATGAAACCCTTGAGGGCAGGTACATAGGGACTACAAACCCTTCCTTGTCTGACAAGGGAAAAATGGAGCTTAGACGGCTTGACCATAACTGCACATATCCCGGCGGTACAGCTTTGTTTACCTCTCCGTTAAAACGCTGTCTGGAAACCTGTGAGATCCTTTATCCCGATCTTAAGCCGATAGTGATCGATCAGCTTTGCGAATGCAACTTCGGTGAATGGGAAAACAAAACCGCCGAAGAATTAAAGGATGACGATGATTTTAAAAAATGGATGGCAGGCAGCAATGAAGCAAAGCCTCCTCACGGCGAGAGTGCTGCGGATTTTACACGCAGGATCTGCCGAATTTTTGAAGATATAGTAAACGGTCTGATGAAAACAGGCACAAGGGAAAGCATAATAGTAACACACGGCGGTGTGATTATGACGATATTAGCTGTATACGGACTTCCGCAGGCAAAACCACACGACTGGATCATGGACAGTGGGTGCGGATATTCGATGAGGATGACTCCCATGCTGTGGCAGAGGGATAAGGTCTGCGAGGTTTACCGCCGTATACCTGTATTGAAAGAAGATGAATAAGAAAGGGGAAAGTAATGGAGCTTTACGATATGCACAGTCATATTCTTCCCGAGATGGACGACGGCTCGGAAAGCGTTGAAATGAGTGTAAAAATTCTCAACACATTGAAGGAACAGGGTGTAACAAAAATCTGCTTCACTCCGCATTATTACACTCACAATGAGAGTATGGAGGATTTTCTGAAACGCCGTCAGCACTGCTTTGAGATCTTAAAACCGCATATTCCCGAGGGGATCGAGGTTTGTCTGGGGGCAGAGGTGTATGTTACCGATATTATAATGAACAACAAATCCCTGCATCCCGTGTGCTATGGTCACAGCAACTATATTCTGCTGGAATTTCCATATCAAACCACCTTTGAGGGGCAGTCCTATGACTTTTTGATGAAGATAATAAATATGTACAACGTGCGTCCCATTATGGCACATATCGAACGATACGATGCTATGATCCGTGACCCCGGCTTGCTGGAGGATCTGGAGAACTACGGCATCAAGTTCCAGACAAATGCCAACTCCTATTTCGACAGAGCCACATTCAGACGCTTCAAAAAACTGATAAAGAGAGGTCTTGTGCATTATGTCGGCAGCGATGTGCATAATCTTGAACGCTATCAGCCCGAACACTACAAAGAAGCCTTCGACCTGATATCCAAAAAAACTGACCCCGAAGTAGTATCCGGAATCTGCCACTACTCAAAAAAGGTATTTGATGCTGCTACGAAATAATATTTTAAAAACCGCACCATATTGAATCGGTGTGGTTTT
>CACYCD010000215.1 GCA_902772755.1 uncultured Ruminococcus sp. | reverse complement strand
TGCCGACTATCCTGCCGGCTGTCCCGACAACAAGTATCTGCTCACCTGCCAGAACTGCGGTGCTACTATTGATGAGGACGGCAAGGTTCAGCTGGTAACAGAGGATATCCGTAACGGCAACGGTCGTGCCATCAAGTCCAAGCTCTGGTCTCCCAACCGTGTTGACAAGATAGACGCTCCCGTAAATGCCATCTTCTGGATCATGAAGGATCCTACGATTCCTCCTGTTGTTAAGCTCAAGGGTGCTGCTCTTGCTTCCGTAATGGGTGCTACTCTGGCTACAAAGACCTCCACTGCCGAAAGAGTTGCAGCAGGCACGGATATGAACGCTCTGAGGATCGTTCCCTATGCTAACCCGTTCAGAACTTATCCGCTGAAGAACGACTATGTGAAGTTCAAGAAGCTGGTTGAAGAGAAGAATGTTGACTGCTACATCATCAACACAGGTGACTTTATGGGCAAAAAGGTCAAGCCTGCCGACACTCTCGGTATCCTTGAGGCTATCGTAGAGAAGAGAGCAGAGTTCAAGCCCTGGGGTCCGTTCTCCGATATCGAGATCTTCGAGTGGGAAGGCTTTAAGGCTGACACAGATGACGCTGACTACAGAGCTGCTCTTAAAGCCGCTATGCAGAACAGAGTTGCCGCAATTGAGGGCTTTGCCACAAAGAAGGAAGGCTACGACAAGCTCCCCGATGAAGCACTCGAAGCTGTTCAGAAGGTCGTTGACGAGCTGTAATCAAATAATCTTATAATTAACGGCTGCCGGGTTTGACCCTGCAGCCGTTTGTGCTGTTGTTTATCAGTTTATCAATATGAATAGAAGCCCAGCTCTTCAAGAGAAGCACCGCATTGTTTCAGAATGGCATCTGCTCCACGCAGGTTTGCCCTCAGCAGGGGATTTGTCATTACTTGTAATGCCTGTCGGGTAGTGTCGCTGATCGGTTCGGTAAGATTTGTTATTATATCAAAGTCCACGTCTTTGGATGGATCGTAATCTGCGTTTGTGAGAATCGTATGCATATCCGAGCATATTTCATCACCCTCATCTAAGGGTTTTAAAACAGCCCACTGAGATACATGAGAATGAGCAATATCCGAATACAGTATCTCTATCTCGGAAACCAGATGAACGTCATAATACTCCAGTGGATATTCTGCAGTTAGTATGAATTTCAGGCTTTCATCTTTGATAGAATAGACTATGCCGGAGGTCAGTACAACATTGGTCTTGGCATCGGAGGTCGTGATTTCTTGCTCTTGAGTGTTTGAGATTAACGGATTTCCTTCATCGTTTATGCCGGTGTAGTAGTCTGATATCACGTTCTTGACGTAGGAAAAGGTCTTTTTCGGATCGGTATGCTGAACAGTTACCTTGCAGGAGGCGGATTTTTTGCTGCCGTCTGTCGCTGTCGCTTTGACGGTGGCTGAGCCTGCTCCCACTGCGGTGATCCTACCCTTGGAGCTTACAGCAGCGATCTTTTTATTGGAGCTTGTCCATTTCAGCTTTTTATTGCCGGCGGTTTTGGGCGACACCGTGGCTGTGAGCCAGTATATATCTCCCTTGGTGAGTACGATGGATTTTTTTGACAGCTTGACCTTGGTGACAAGCTGTTTCTTTACTTTAACAGTGCATTTGTATGACTTTTTGCCGACAACCGCCGACACCGTGGCACTGCCTGCCTTCTTTGCAGTGACCTTTCCCTTGGAACTGACTGTGGCTACCCTCTTATTTGAGGTTTTCCACGTGATCTTCTTCTTGCAGTTCAACAGCTTGAGAGTGTATTTACCTCCCACCTTCAAGGTTATGCTCTGCTTGTTAAGCCTTACCTTAGATTTAGCCGAAACGGAACCTCCGCCGACAGTGCTT
Organism: uncultured Ruminococcus sp.; assembly: GCA_902772755.1. GTDB lineage: Bacteria > Bacillota > Clostridia > Oscillospirales > Acutalibacteraceae > Ruminococcoides. The sequence goes on along the minus strand of CACYCD010000215.1, from coordinate 202 downwards.
AACATTATAATAACAGCCAGTACAGCCGATAAAGCCGTGCGGATATTTTTCATAATGATACCTCGATTCTTATTTATCAGGATATAAAAGCCTGTATCTTTTTGACGCAATGTTCTTTAAGTGAATTGCACTTCTGATTTAATCTTGGTGAGTTAAGTATTTTGGCTATTGTATACTTCTCGATTATTTGACGGATCAGGTC
>CACYCD010000214.1 GCA_902772755.1 uncultured Ruminococcus sp. | reverse complement strand
CTGTCAGTACCAATACCGCAAAAAGTTTTTTCATTCTCTAACACCTCCGGTTATCAGACCTGCAACATAGAAAATCAGGAAAACTGCAATATCCACGGCAACTATTGTCGAGCCGACGGGAGTACCTGCCAAAATTGAAATCACAAGTCCGGTAAATGCCGTTATCACAGATAGTATCGCTGAACAAACTGTTACAGACAAAAAGCTCTTGAATACTCGCATTGCCGACAAAGCAGGAAATATCACCAGGGCAGATATCAGCAGTGAGCCTACAAGATTCATTGCAAGCACTATTATCACTGCAATTATTATTGCTATCAAAAGATTGTACGCTCCGGCGTGTGTTCCCGTTGCCTTCGCAAAATTTTCATCGAAGGTAACCGCAAATATTCTGTTATAGAATAATATGAACATCAAAACCACAACAACAGACAGAATGACGCACAGCCAAACCTCAAACGGAGTTAGGGTCAGTATTGAGGTTGAGCCAAACAATGTGCTGCACACATCACCGGACAGATTTGCGGACGAGCCGAAAATATTCATAAGCAGGTAACCAATAGCGAGAGAACCCACCGATATCATCGCAACAGCCGCATCACCCTTGATTTTGGTATTCTGACCTGTTCTCAGCAGCAGGACTGCACTGATAACTGTCACAGGCAGGATAAGCAGCATATTGTTTGTCATTTTCATTATTGCAGCGATCGACATAGCTCCGAATGCAACGTGAGAAAGACCGTCACCGATAAATGAAAATCTTTTAAGTACCAGAGTTACCCCAAGCAGTGATGAGCAAAGTGCAATAAGTACGCCGACTATCACCGCATACCTAACAAAGGGAAGCTCCATACTCATTAAAAACTTATCCAACATTTTTCATACCTTCCCTTTGTTTAAGATATTCTTCCTTAGTTCCGAAGAACACGCTTTCTCCTATGTGCAGGATATGGCTTGCGTATTTTTCGGTTGCGTGGATATCGTGAGAGATCATTATTATAGTTATCTTATCCACCTTGTTAAGGTCGTTGATCAAAGTATACATCTCTTCCGTGACGATCGGATCAAGTCCCGAAACAGGCTCATCGAGCAGCAGTACCTTTTTTGTGGCACACAATGCCCTTGCAAGCAGTACTCTCTGTTGCTGACCGCCCGACAGCTCTCGGTAACAGCGTTTAGCAAGATCGGTAATACCCATCTTTTCCATATTTTCCTTCGCAAGAGCTTTTTCTTTTTTGCTGTAGAACGGGTGAAATTTCATACCGCTGAGACAGCCCGACAGGACGATCTCAGTGACCGAGGCAGGGAAATCCTTTTGAACAAGGGTCTGCTGGGGCAAATAGCCTATTTCATTCTTTTTTAAACCATCCGATGTGGTTATTTTCCCCTTCAACGGCTGACGCAGATTCAGCAGGGTCTTCATCAGGGTTGACTTGCCCGAGCCGTTTTCACCGATTATGCAGAGATAATCACCTTCATCAACGCTGAAATTCAGGTTTTCCACAATAATGTTGCCGTTGTAACCCAGCGACACATCATTACATATTATTTGAGCCATTAGTTCTCCTTAATTCAGTGCTTCCTTAAGCACATCGAGATTTTTTTCCATTACGGAAATATAGTTTGTTCCCTGTGAAATATCGTCCTTATTGACAGACTGCATTGAATCCAGTGACAGGATCTTTTGATTTTTCGCCTTGGTATTATCCCTTACAGTCTGAGCTATTTTTTGATCGGAACCGTCTATAGTCATTACGGAACCCAGCTTCAGCTCATCGACCTTGCCGGACAGAAATGAAATCGTTTTAAAGCTTGCCTCTGTTTCTGCCGAGCACCCCGGAAAAGCAGCAAAATAGTCAAGTGAATAATCGTCTGTCAAATAACGAAACGGAAATCTGTCTGCAAATACAAGTGTATTGTGTTTTGCACTCTTAACAGTGTCCTCATACTTTTTATCAAGAGCGGTGAGTTGTTCAATATACTTTTCGGTATTCTTTTCATAAACTGCTTTATTCTCGCTGTCAGCCTCGGATAGAACTTTGCAAAGCTCCTTGCAAATTATCTCTGCATTTTTCAAGGACATCCAGACGTGTTCATCTGTCTCTTTTTCATCAGAATTATTTTCTTCTGACGATTCTTCGGTCATACCCTCTTTTAGCTCCTCTTCCTTTACCGCCTGTCCGAGAACCTCCATCAGATTTATGACCTTCATATCTTTATTTACACTGTTTTTCAGTGCATCTTTTGTCCACGTATCGGACTCTCCGCCGACATATACGAATACATCACATTTGGAGATCGCAAGCACATCATCGGTTGACGGCTGATAGCTGTGCATATCAACTCCGTTTTCGGTGAGAAGCTTCAGCTCTGCATTAGCTGCCTTTTCGCCAAGTATAGAGCTTACCCAATCGTATTCGGGAAAAATTGTGGTAACGATCTCAAGCTTTCCGTTATCGGAATAATTTGAACTGCAGCCGCAAAGCACAGACAACAGCATACAGACAGTTATTGTCAATAGTACAAATTTTTTCATATCAAACCTCATCTGATTTTTTACAATTTTTGCAGACACCATACAAAACGGACTGCGATTTATTTATTGCAAATCCATCGGACTCTGAAACCTCTTCCAGAAGCTTTTTTGAAATGCAGTTGTCAAGGTGAAACAATTTTCCGCATTCTACACAGCTAAGATGCAGCCTATCCTTGCATCTGTCGGTATCAATGTATTGATAAAAGCTCTCACGACTGCCTGATTTGGATAATTTGCGTATTCTTCCGCTTTTTTCTAAATCTGACAAATTCCTGTAAACTGCACTGACGCTGATATCCTCGTTTTTCAAGGCTTCTGCGATTTGAGATGCCGACAGACAGCTGTCAGCATTGCTTATCAAATAGTCAAGCAGTTTTTTTCTTTGTTCCGTGTTATACTTAGCCAAAGCTACACTCCCCAATTTGCAATTGATTCGCAAATTATTCTACTACAAAGATAACAGCTTGTCAAGAGAAAAAAGCACGCATCCCGAAAATGCGTGCTTTAAATATTTAAACTAAGCCCAAGGGTTACTGCTTTCCGGCTCACGTATGCCTGCAAGAAGGAACTGATCCCAAAGATACCACTTGCCGTCCTTTGCAAGCCTGAGCTGTACGGCACGTGGACTGTCGGCACCGCCCGATTTAAGATAAAGCTTTGCATATCCCTTATCCTGATAGGAGTAGGGGTTTTCGCTTACCCTTATTGTGTACGGCTCGGAGGGAAGATAATCATTAGTAGGAGTTGCACCGTTGAAATATGACCTCGGCACATAGTCCTTATCCATAAATCGATCCCTGATAAACTGCTTCTCCATAGTGCTGAGGGGGCGAGGACCTCTGAGATATTCAAGCATCGAGAGGGACAGCTCCCTATCCTGCGGATAAAAGCACAAAGCAAGAACTGTCATTGCCGCTGTGTCAAACGGATTTGCAAGCTGAGCCTGTGGCAATGCCTTGAACTGCTCCAAGCTTTCGGGCAGTGAGGTGAAAACCACCTCTGCGGTTTTGTTTCCTGATGTCTGTGCAGGATGAGATGCCTGCACAGGATTATTCTTTATACTATCAAACAGTCCCATAACTAACTCCTTTTACTGCTTATCGGCGGTTTCTTCATCAGCTCCGATATCTATTATTGTTCCGCTGCTACCGGATACTTTGGGAAGGATACCGTTCCATTTTTCTATCTTTTTATTCTCGATTACCTCAGGGGTAAGAGATTTGCTGATAGTGCTGTTAGCCTTTGCTTCGGCTTCGGCTTTGATCTTGATAGCCTCGGCTTCTGCCTTAGCGTTTGTGATAGCGGTATCTTTTTCGGTCTCTGCTTTAAGCAGCTTCTGCTGGGCTACCTGCTTTTCTTCTATTGCAGCTATGAAAGCATCTGAAAAGTCAAAATCTATGATATTTACATCTGTCACATACAGACCGATATCGTTCAGCTTTTCGTTCAAGCCTTCGATAAGCCCGTCCGATATCAAAGCACGATTGGTTACGCTCTGTTCTGCCGTGTAGGTGGCGGTTATTGCCTTCAAAACCTCATTCACTGCAGGTACTACAAGCACGTCCTCATAATCGGCACCGATGTTCTTGTAAATGCTGTAGCTCTTTGCAGTATCTACACGGTAGTTGATGGCAAGCACTGTCTTTACACTCTGCAAGTCCTTGGAAAATGCTTCCGTGTTCACTTCGAGCTTGCGGATACGGTTATCTATCTTAACAACCGTCTGTACAAACGGTATCTTGCCGTGCATACCCTCCTGCAAAACACCCTCGTTTACGCTTCCCATAGTCACCACAACACCTGTGTGACCTGCTTCAACCACAGTAAAGCTGTTGAAAGCCGTAACGCCGATAATCAAAATTATCACAAACACAATTGCTAATTTCTTAATGTTGATCTTTGCTTTCATTATAAACCTCTTTCATTAACTTGAATTTTTCTTCTACTGCTTTTTTGTACTGCCCCGATATGTAGGCGGAGATCATAATTTCAAGTGCATTGTTCAAAATCCGAAGCTCTGAGCTTTTTACATTATCAAGCTCCGCTGTTGTGTGCCTGACCAGCTCGGGAATGTCACTAATACCCACGGAGGAATCCGACACACGTATCACCCTGCACAGGCAGTCATACAACTCTTCCTCTGAAATAATATCATCGGAGGTGTCGTCCGTATCTCCGTTCACCATATTGAACAGTAAGCCTATAT
>CACYCD010000213.1 GCA_902772755.1 uncultured Ruminococcus sp. | reverse complement strand
GAACTACAGAATGTTGAGGTACACAACAGTGCAGAAGAAGCAGTAACTGCTTCAACCTTAGTCAGCGTTATAACATCAAGTCTTGGCTGGCTTGTTGGCGGTTTGGTTGGTTTTGCGTTAGATGCTCTTTCATTTGGTAAGCTCAACCTAAAACTTAGCTCAACACTCAGCGATATGCTGAATGCAAGAACTAAAGATCCTACGATATTTGCGACAGGCGGTTTTGCCGGCAGAGTTGTGGGCGATGTTGAAATAGAAAACTGCTCCCTGACAGAATCGGTCACAGTCGAAAATAACAAGGACAACACGGGCGGATTTATCGGCTACAGCAACGGCGTAGCCCAATATGATGGCTTGTCAGAAGCTTTAGGCAATGTAGTTGATCTGCTTTCCTCGCTGCTCAATGTTATCCCCGGACTTGGACTCGGCGATCTGATAACGATATTGCTCGGCGAAAATAATACACTTCCGCTTAGCAAGCTGATACCTACGGGATATCTGAATCCGAAGGTAAACAACTGCGATATTGAAAAGCTCGGCGGTACAGTCGGTCAGGATAACACCAACTACAACGGCGGATTTATCGGACAGCAGACAGCTACCGTTATTCAGAACTGCAAGATAAGGAACAGCGAATACATGGTAGAGGCTCAGAATTACGGCGGCGGCTTCTCAGGCTTGGCTCGTGACGGAGAGATCAAGGGTACGCTTTCAGATCTGGGCATTGATCTTATAGATGAAACCTTATTGAACTCCGTAACAGAAAGTATGATGCGTGACTGCTCCATACTCGACTCAAAGGTGACGGTAAGCGGCATAAATCATCTCGGCGGCTTTGCCGGTGCTTTGGCGGCTAGCTACGCAATCGACTGCGATATCAAGAGCAATGATGAAGCAAATACCCTCACCGTCAGCGGAACAGGCAGTGAGATAGGCGGTTTTGCCGGTACGGGTACTGTCGGCTGGTTTGGAAGTCTGGGAGCTGATGACGCTTCGGGAAATACCAGCCTGCTTACAGCCGTCAAGGAGATAGGCACAGGTCTGCTCTCCTCGGATAACAGCCGTTCAAAGAAGCTTCTTTCGCTTGTGGGCATGGTTCCCTCGGCAATTATGGGCTGTCAGATAGATGCAGGTCCCGTGACTGTTCACGGCGGCGGCAAATATGTCGGCGGTATCGTAGGTCTCGGACAGGGTATCTACATTACCGAATCCTCCAAGGTATTTATGAACAAGCTCGCATTCTGGCAGGCTGCTCCCCTCACCGAAAAGACGGCTCACAACACCGAGCTTCACAACCTTGTATCGGTGACGGCAGGCGGTGACTTTGTAGGCGGTATTGCCGGAGAGCTTGAAACAATTTGCGTTGCCGGTGTGCTTGACAGTGCAGTAGGTATCGGTGCAGTCTCACACAGTCAGGTCTTCACCCTCAGCCAAATCACCGTTGAAGGTGTTAACGAGGGATATGAGGTTTCCTCGGACGGCTCTGCTTCCGACAGTGACGGCGACTGCGTAGGCGGTGCAGTGGGCAGAGGTATCGGCGGTACCATAGATAATGTCACACTGACTAAGCTGAAAAAGGTTGAAGCAAAGAACAACAAGGCAGGTGGCTTTATCGGTACGGCAGGTCCCGCAGATCTGGTGAAAGCCGGAGGTGGAGTAACAGTCAACCTGCTGGGACTTAACAATCTTATAAAAATCAAAAATCTTCTGAAGCTGGGTGCAACTTTTCATGTAAAAATAGATAACTCGACCGTTACCGGAATAGACGACGGTTATACCGTTGAGGCAAAGGGAAGCGGTCACGAAAATTCGGCATATCAGTATATGGCAGGCGGATTTATCGCACAGAGCAACAGCACAGAGATAACCAACTGTCACGCCGATAAGCTCTATTGGGTAAAGGCTGCCAATACTCAGGGCTGTGCCGGCGGTTTTATCGGAACTTCAAAAACAGGCGGTCTTATGGATGTTTCCGATGTGGACGGCGTTAAGACTCTCCTCAGCGTTGAGGGCAGTCTGCTGAAAGCGGTGGGATATCTCATACCCAAGTACACAAGCTGTACGACCACTTTTGTAAATGACAACGACCACAAGGGATATGTACAGGCAGATGTTGCCGGCGGTTTTGTTGCCGATATGGAAAGCGGTACGGTCGACAACTCAAATGTTGCTGCGAAATATCACAGAAGCATCAAGCGGGTATATGACCCCAAAGCCGTAAATCCCCGTGGTGATGCATCGGGAATGGTAGACAAGCAGTTTGCCGTATTTGAGATAGATCAGGTCAAGGGTCAGTCATACGGCGGCGGCTTCGGCGGAATACTCCGTTCCGGCGGCTTGGCTGGCTCTAACGGCGGTATCTCAATACTCGGACAGTCGGAAATCAAGATAGAGCTTGACGAGCTGTTGGGCGTTGTGAATGCCTATGTTCCGTTTGTAAAAAATGCAGGCGTGTACAGCACAAGCTCAGAGGGCTTTACCGTTGTTGCAGACAGGATAGACACCGCAGTCAAAGGAGATAAGAATGCAGGCAGTGCAGGCGGCTTTGCCGGCTACACCAGCGGTGCTCAGATCTCGGACAGCGATGTGTATCAGCTGAAAAACACACATGTAGACGTTCCCTCTTACAAGCAGCTTGAAGCAACTACAGCAGATGACTACTATGACAGCAGTAAAAGCTCCTACGCCGTAAAAGGCGGAAGATATGCCGGAGGTTATGTCGGCAAAGCCGATATAGGCAGTGCAGCCAGTGTGGGCGGCGGCTTGAGCGTGCTGAAGTCGAACCTGATAGACCTTGACAACGTACTCTCTGCCTTGAAGGTAGTAGTAACAACAATAGAACATTCCGATGTAGAGGGTGCAGCAGGCGGATTCTCCGTGCTTTGCGATGCAGACGACAGCGGAAAGGTAGGTATGTCCGGAGGATTTGCAGGTGCGGTATACGGTGCACATTTCCAGGATTCCAACTGCAAAAACTTTGCATATATTATAGGACGTGAAACAGCCGGTGGATATGTGGGCTTCCTCACACCCGGCGACACAGCCGAGCTGTTGGGCGGCAGCTCTATAATCGACGATCTGATATCTACAGACGGAACTTTGGCTTCACTTCTTAAAGTCTTTGTTCCGGTTGTCAGAAACTCCACCACCTCCTGCATACCCTGCGGCGGTGCGGTAAGAGCACAGGCAGAGTCCGACAGCGGACATCTCAGAGGCTGTGCCGGCGGCTACTGCGGACACAGCGAGGGCGGTCAGATCTGGGGACTTAACACCAACACATGGAAGAAAGAAAACACCGGAGTGTATGACCCCATCACAAACAATACAAACTATACATTGGGAAACTATACGGGAACACAACACAGATGCTTTGCAAACCGTATCCGTTCGGTATACGGCTCTGAATATGCAGGCGGATTTACAGGCTATATGAACAGTGCAGAGCTTGCAGATACAGGAAATGTATCAGTATTGGGCGATCTGATAAAAGTGGACAATATCCTCGGTGCTGTTCAGGCGACCTACGCAACCGATGAACACACAGATGTTTACGGTCCGCTCAGAAATCTTGACTATGAGCTGTGGAACACCTGGGTTGACTACATCGGTATTCACGGCGGCTACGGTAAAGAGCTTGCACAAAACGGCAGGGTCACATCACAGGCACAGCTTGACGCAAAGCTTCCGAAGTATATCTACGGCTACAACGTTGTGGCAGGTCGTTCTTCAAATGACACTATGCTCATTTCAGAGGGAGGCAGTGCCGGCGGATATGTCGGCTATATGCTCTCGGGTGAGATCACAGACGGTCAGGCTTATGATGCAAAGTACATCAAGGCTATGAGAAGTGCCGGCGGTTATGCAGGAAAAATGGAGACCGGCGGTGCGGCAAAGGTAGGCTCGGTAAGAATATTTGGACTCAACCTCAATGCAGGACAGCTGCTGCAGGTCACCAAGGTATTTGTGCCGAACATCAACATCAGCTCCGTACAGGGCTACAGGAGAGGCTTGACTGTTGAGTGTACGGGAAATGACTTTACTCACAACTGCGGTTATGCAGGCGGTTATGCAGGAAGTGTGTACGGCGGTCAGATTTGGGGCGACAATTATCCGACCGGCAGTACAGTAAAGGAATGTAACGTCAGCAACCTCCGCTTTGTCAGAGGTCAAAACGCCGCAGGCGGATATGTGGGTCTGGCGACCTCGGGTGCAGTGGCAAAAGCCAATACAAATGCTTCAAACGGACTGCTCCAAGACTTGCTTGATACGCTTATTTCCGCTAATTCAGATATTGCTTCTGTGATGCAGGCTACCATCACCACAATAAGAGATGCAAATGTCAGTGCAGATGACAAGGGTTTTGGATTTATCGTAGAGGGCTATAATAATGTACTTCCACGTTTTGCAGGCGGTTTTGCAGGCTCGCTTGAAGCTGCCGTTATAAACAGACGTCACGGCGGTGCAAGTGCTGCGGTAAACGATCTGCACAGTGTAGACGCAAAATATTTTGCAGGCGGTTTTGTAGGTCTGGCAGATATTGGCAGTGTTGCCAAAGTCGGAAGCTCGGGGTCAAATACAAACATTCTCGGACTTATAAATGCAGGAAATATAGACCTGCTTGATATTTTCAGAACATATATCTACTACTCGGAGGTAAACGGTGTAGCAAGCGGTATTGTAGTGAAAGCTCACAATGCCGACTATACAACGGGATTATTGAGTGAAGAACGCCGTGTCGGAAATGCGGGCGGATTCGCCGGCGGTATGATAAACGGCACTATCAAAAATTCCAAGGTTACAAACCTCAGCACCGTTTCGGGTCTTAACTACAACGGCGGATTTATCGGTCACTCAGGCAAGACAGGAATCGTCAATGCCGACAGCCTGCAGGTACCTTCTGTTTTGGGTGCTACTGCCGGCGTGCTGGATATCTTCGGCACTGTAATTTACGATTGTAACGTAAGCGGCATAAGTGACGGGATAGTAGTCAAGTCACAGGGCGGTGCTCAGCCCATAGCCGGCGGTTTTGCAGGCTATGCCGATGTTCCGCAGATAGAGGACTGCAATGTTATAGACCTCAAACAGGTATACAGCGATCAGATCGCCGGCGGTTTTGTCGGAAGGACAAATATGGAATACCTTGTAGAGCTGGAGGCTAACTCGGCACTGGTAAATGCCGTTCTGGGAATAGTGAACACTCTTGTTAAGCTGCTCTATGTTGACAAGCTGGAAAACCTCGACTTGATAAACCTCAATGTCGACGAACTGCTCGGCTTGAGAGTGCTGACTGACGGAGATCTGCTCTATGTAAATCTGCTGGGACTCAAAATAGGAGTATCACTTGTAAAATCCGAGACACCCGGAGTTGACGATACCGCACTTGTTACCATAGGTGACTCAACAATTGCACTCAAGTGCAACGAGGACGGACTTGTCAATGATCCCAACCAGCCGAACATTGACATAAATCTTCTCAAGGGCAACCGCACCCAGGTCAAAAACTGTAAAGTAACAGGAATTAAAGACGGCTATGACGTCTACGGCGGCGGAGCAGGCAACGACAAGGACGGCACACACGCCAACGGCTATGCAGGCGGATTTGTGGGCTATAACAATGAGGGCGAATTTAAAAATACACAGATGATATACTGTGACGTTGTAAGAGGAACTGCAAACAAGGTAGGACCCTACAGCGGTATAAGCTCGATGAAGTCGGTCTACGCAAGACAGACCATCAAAAAAATCGAGGGAAATAACAACAAATACTCCGTATACCGTGATGCCGACAGCGTTCTGCCAACGGCTTACACAATTGACAATTTCAAGATAGCTGATGCTCAGGACGATGAAACAGCCTACAAGCGATATGATGTAACTCATCTGGAAGAACCGCTGGACATTCCCGATACTGTTTTGTCGGCAGACACATACTACCTCACTTATGAAAAGTGGAAGAACGCATATACGGGTTCTACGACCTCTCCTTCTGTATACAGAAGAGCTCTGAATGTATATGAAAGCAGTGCAAAAGCAGTGCTTATGCTCGACACACCGACAAGGGACAATTGGCTTGCCAAGATACCCGAACCCGATGAGGGACAGGACCCCTGCGACCCGAAAGTGACCATCACCATACAGAAGATCTGGGACGATTGGGATAATACCGGCGGTTTCCGTCCCGAGAGCATCACTGTTAAGCTGCTTCAAAACGGCACTCTGTATGGTACATACACGCTGGAAAAAGTATATGACGAAACAGCGAATACCTCAACCTGGGTGAAGAAGATAACGGGACTTGACGCTGCCGATTCAAACGG
>CACYCD010000212.1 GCA_902772755.1 uncultured Ruminococcus sp. | reverse complement strand
GCCTATGCCCTGTTTTTTGTTTGGTTCTCAAACGGCTTCTGGCACGGTGCAAGTATAAAATACATACTTTACGGACTGTACTACTATTTTCTTATGATGCTGGGTGAGCTTTGCAAGCCACTCTTTGAAAAGACAAAATCCAAGCTCCGCATAAAGGACGGCAGCAAGCCGTTCTCCGTTTTCAGAATGCTCCGTACCTTTGTCATAGTCAACATAGGTATGCTGCTGTTTAAAAGCGAAACTGTTGAGCAGTTTATTTGGTTTATCAAACGATCACTTACGAACGCAAACCTTTATTCGGGCTTTATGGGCGTTTACTACACCGCCGCCGCTACGGCTTCGATACATTGGATCGCACTTATCGGCATAACGGCAGTATTCGTTCTCAGCGTCATAGCCGAGCTAAAGCCCGAAAAAACCGTCGGTACTCTGATATACTCACTGCCGTTTCCTGTCAGGTATCTGTTGATAACAGGAACTGTGCTTGTGATAGTATTTTTCGGAATATACGGACCCGGCTACAGTGCATCGGATTTTGTGTATGCACAATTTTAGGTGTTGTTTATGAAAAAAGTCATTAGAGGAAGTATTACCGCTTTTGTCACAGCTGTACTGATATGCATTCTTGTCGTATATGTTCAGGACGAGTATTTTGTGCCGGAGGATTTCGGCGGATGGACCATAAAAAATTTTTATCTTGAGGACAAGGATTCACTTGATACTGTAATTATCGGTTCAAGCGAGGTGTTTGCAGGGTTTTATTCGGGGCTGGCTTATCAGAATTACGGAATAACCGCCTATCCATTTGCAAGCGGAGCAAACACTGCCACCGCTTGGAAGCCGATGCTGACCGAGGTCAGGAAGAATCAATCTCCCGGTATGATAGTGCTGGAAATAGACGGGGCAATATTTGAATCCGATGAGATGCTGCTTAATGAATCCTTTTTCAGAAGATTCAGTGACTTCAGTCCGCTTTCCGCAGAGAAGATCAGCTATATTATGGAAAGCGAGTGTCAGGAGGACAAGCTCAGTTATTTTTTCCCTTTCATAAAATATCACGGAATGTATGAAAATATTTCTTTCTCCCACATGGCAAATCAGTATTTTAACGGCTTGGGATATTCACGGCTAAGGGGGATAAGCACCTGCTCCTGCATATATGACGGAACTCAGCATGCGGAGCTGCAGACAGATAAGACTTTGCCGTTAAGCAAAAAATCAAAAAAATATCTCGTTGATTTTCTCGAATACTGCAAATCGGAAAAAATCGATAATATTATTTTCACAAGATTTCCGCACGCATACAAGGATAGTACATATACAGAGACGGTTTGCAGGAAAAACACTGCAAAGCAGATCATTGAAAGCTACGGATATGAGTTTTATGATTTTGAAAAGAACTACGAGGAGCTGAACATTGATTTTTCCCGTGATTTCTACAATGAAGGACATCTGAGTATTTACGGAGCGGAAAAATTCACAAATCACCTGTGCAAGCTCCTTACCGAGAAATACGGTGTTAAGGGCAGAACGCTGACCGACGAGCAAAAAGTACAGTGGGAGGATACAGTATCCACCACAAACCGTTTTATTAAAATGATAGAATCCCATATCGATAAAAATGAAACTATACTGTTTTACGAAAAACCGGATCTTGAAACAACATTGAGCGGATTCTAAATAATATTTTTTGTATTATTTAAAAATAAACACTTGACTGAATGCGGTTTATATTGTAAAATATAACTATGAAAACGAGGTGAATGAAATGAATAATGAATTTGAGGCTGATCTTGTTACTCTTATTGATGATGAGGGCAATGAGCATGAGTTTGAGATACTGGATAAGATAGAGGTTGACGATTCTGTTTATTATGCACTTTATCCTTTTTTTGAAAATGCTGAGGATAGTGTGAACGATTCCGGGGAATACTACATTATGGAATCGGTGATAGGTGAGGACGGTCAGGAGGAGATGGCTGAGCTTGATGATGAGGCTCTCCTTGACAGCCTTGCGGAGCTGTTTGAAAAACGCTTTGCTGAAATGTTTGACTACGAAGAAAACGACGACGAAGAATAATATTGTTAATATCTCCCTGCTTGATTTGCGAATATGCATGAAATAACCCTACAACTATTAAATCGGGAGCATGGTCTCCGACGGCGGTGTTGAAGACCCGGTCACTGACCGGGGATCCTGAAGCCAACGGGAGTGCACCCACCTGTCTTTTGTGTAGGCAGGTTATGTTACTGCATTTACGATCCGGCGGGGAGCTTGTCTTTTCGAGGTGAAAATTATGAAGATATCCGTACTCGGCTGCGGTCGCTGGGGCAGCTGTATCGCCTGGTATCTTGACAGGATAGGTCATGAGGTGCTGTCGGGCGGTCTTTCCTTTGCACCTGAGTTTATTCAGCTCAAAACCTACAGAAAAAACGACTATCTCAGCTTTCCCGATTCGATCGAGATATCCTCCGATCTGGAATATTCCGTAAACAGGGCGGAGGTCATCGTCATTTCAATAAGCTGTCAGCATCTGCGTGAGTATATGACCGATATTTCAAAATACGACCTCAGCGGCAAGACCATCGTTCTGTGTATGAAGGGAATTGAAGAAAGCACAGGCAAGAGATTGTCGGAGGTTGTGTCGGAGTTTATCGACCAAGACAAAACCAACGTTGCCGTTTGGGTGGGTCCCGGGCATCCGCAGGACTATGTGCGGAATATCCCCAACTGTATGGTCATTGACAGCGAAAAACCCGAGGTCAAGGAGTGGCTGGTAAACGAATTTAACAGCGAACTCATTCGGTTTTACATAGGAACAGATATGATAGGCACTGAAATCGGTGCCGCCGCCAAAAATGTGATCGGTATCTGTGCCGGTATGCTTGACGGTATGGGCTACACCAGTATGAAGGGTGCATTGATGGCAAGAGCCACACGTGAGATCTCCGGCTATATCAAGGCTATGGGGGGCAATCCCAGAAGTGCCTACGGACTTTGTCATCTGGGCGATTATGAGGCTACTCTGTTTTCACCGTGGAGTCACAACCGTATGTACGGCGAGCAGTTTGTCAAGGGTTCTCGCTTTGAGAAGCTGGCAGAGGGCGTGATGACTACCAAGGCAATTTACAAGGTTGCCAAGGAAAAGGGTGTGGAGATGCCTATTGTCAACCAGCTCTATGAGGTACTTTTCAACGGCAAGGAAGTGAAGCCTGCACTGGAGGATCTCTTCAGCAGAAATGTAAAACACGAATTTGACTATTGATATTTGAAATTTTGTGATAAAAACAGGGAGTTTTTGTGAAAACTCCCGTTTTTTAATGGACAAATTCAGCAAACTATGATATAATAATCAACAATCTATTGAATGGAGGAAATATAATGGCAGAAAACAAAATACCCTACAAGATTTATCTTGAAGAAAATGAGATACCTTCAAAATGGTATAACCTGCGTGCGGATATGAAAAACAAGCCTGCTCCCCTGCTCAATCCGGCTACACTCAAGCCGATGACAGCGGAGGATCTGGCACCTGTTTTTTGCGATGAGCTTATCGCTCAGGAACTGAACGACACCGATGCATTCATCGACATTCCGCAGGAGATACAGGACTTCTACAAAATGTACCGTCCCTCTCCCCTGATCAGGGCTTACTTCCTTGAAAAGGCTCTCGGCACTCCGGCAAAGATCTACTACAAATTTGAGGGCAACAACACCAGCGGAAGCCACAAGCTCAACAGTGCCATTGCTCAGGCTTACTACGCCAAGAAGCAGGGACTCAAGGGTGTAACCACAGAGACCGGTGCAGGTCAGTGGGGTACGGCTCTTTCTATGGCTTGTGCTTACTTTGGTCTGGACTGCAAGGTATATATGGTCAAGGTTTCTTACGAGCAGAAGCCCTTCCGCAGAGAGGTTATGCGTACCT
>CACYCD010000211.1 GCA_902772755.1 uncultured Ruminococcus sp. | reverse complement strand
TGAGATGATGAGGGATTTTAAAAAGAGCAACTGTGACTATAAATTTATGTCGGTCAGAGTGGTAAATAATCACGGCAAAAACCAAGCCTCCGCTTGGAATGAAGCCTTGAAGGTAGCTGTCGGGGATATTATTATCCGTGTAGACGCTCATGCCCATATCCCAAGGAACTTTATTTCACGTAATGTTATGCACATTAAGGAAGGCGAGGATATTACCGGCGGAGGACGTCCCAACATCACCGCAGGTATGTCACCGTGGAAGCTCACTCTGCTGGCTGCCGAGGAATCACTATTCGGCTCCTCTATCGCCTCATATCGCAGACAGCCCATTAAAAAGGAATATCAGGACAGTATGTTCCACGCTGCCTATCGCAGAGAGGTATTTGCCACGGTGGGTGGCTTCAACGACTCTCTGGGAAGAACCGAGGATAATGAGATACACTACAGAATGAGACAGGCAGGCTACAAATTGTGCTGTTGTCCCGATATTATTTCTTATCAAATGACCAGAAATACTCTTCCCAATATGATAAAACAAAAATACGGCAACGGAAAATGGATCGGACTGACCCTGGGCGTGTGCAGACAGTGTTTGAGTTATTTTCACTTTGTTCCGTTTTTATTTGTAATGGCGATACTGTTTTGTGTGATATTTGCACTTTGGGGCGTGCCGATATTTCTCAACATTCTGATTTTTCTGTATGCTATGTTTGACGTTGTAAACACCGTTACCTGCTTTGCAGTCAGAGAAGTCCAACCACATTTTATACTGCTTCCACTGCTATTCCCCTTGCTGCACATAGCCTACGGCATAGGCACGGTTGTCGGACTGATAAAGCTGCCTTCATGGAAAGAGTCGCTTGACGGCTCTGCCCAAAAGCACATTGAAGATGTTAAAAAAGCAGTGATAAAAAATTCCAAGGACGGTAAAATGTGATGTCTGAACCTATTAAGCTATCAAAGGAAACCATAAGAGAATTGCAGTTGAAGGAACTGGAATCACTGAGGGTATTCAAGGATTTTTGTGAAAAAAACGGCTTGCTGTTTTACTTCTGCGGAGGCTGCTGCATAGGAACGCTCAGGCACGGTGGCTTCATTCCCTGGGATGATGACATTGATGTTTTTATGCCGAGGGCTGACTATGAAATACTGCTGAAGGAGTGGGACAGGCAGGTAGGCAACAACGGACGGTTCAGACTTTTCAAGACAGATGTTGATTCACTTTTTACGGGCAACATCTTTGCAACATTTGTTGATACAAAATACACCTGTGTAAAACAAAATCAGGAGTTTATTGATATACCTCACGGGCTGGTAATGGACATTATGCCGCTTGACGGCTGTCCAAACGGCAGATTTAAAAGAACTATGCAGCTTGTGAATTGTCTGCTTTATTCACTGTTTATGAGCGAGGTCGTCCCCGAAAATCACGGAAAGCTTGTTGCACTGGGCGGTAAGATAATACTTGGAATATTCCGCAGCAGAAGCTTACGCACTAAGCTTTGGAAGCACTGTGAAAAACGTATGACCTCTTATCCAATTGAGGACTGCGAGTACATAACGGAGCTTTGTGCAGGTCCCCATTATATGATGAATAAATATCCGAAAAGCTGTTTTGAAACAGCTGTTTATAAGCCTTTTGAGGGTGAGCTGTTCCCTATTCCCGTTGGATATGACGAGTATCTGAGGATCGCTTTCGGCGATTATATGGATCTTCCGCCAACGGACAAGCAGGTACCTCACCATGACCTTGTAAAACTGGATCTGAACAGATCCTGTCTTGATTGACACTATATCTATAGAAAGAGGTATGTATATGATTTTTGGTGCTGTTCTGGCAGGCGGAGTGGGTTCAAGAATGCACGTAGGCAGTATGCCAAAGCAATTTTTGCCACTCGGCGACAAGCCTATTATTATTCACACACTTGAAAAAATGCTTATGTGTTCAAAGCTTGACGCTGTTTATATAGGAATCAACGCAGCTTGGCTTGAATATATGAATGACCTGCTGATAAAATATGACTTGAACACCGACAAGGTAGTCGTAACCGCAGGTGGAAATACCAGAAATGATACTATATTTAACATAATCAACGAGATAGAAGCTGCCTACGGCGAGGACGAAGAGCATATTATCGTAACCCACGACGCAGTTCGTCCGTTCGTGACCCTACGCACAATTGAGGAAAATATCGAATGTGCTTTAAAGTACGGTGCCTGCGACACGGTTGTACCGGCGGTAGATACAATTGTCACATCAAATGACAATCAGCTGATAACCTCTATCCCCGACCGCTCTGTGATGTATCAGGGGCAAACTCCTCAGTCATTCAGAATTTGTCTTTTGAAGGATCTGTATGCTAAATTAAGCACCGATGAGAAAAACATACTCACCGATGCCTGCAAAATATGCGTTATCAAGGGGACTCCCGTCAGATTGGTGCAGGGCAATACTGCCAATATCAAGATCACCACTATCAGCGATTATAAAATCGCTCAGGCAATTGTCAGCAGTAACATTGATGGTTTGGAGGAAGATACGCTGTGTTAAACTATGTATATCAGCTGATTTCCCCGCAGAGCTTTTCGGTAAAATATGAGGATATAGACTTAAACAACAGGGTGATTGTGCGTCCACGGTATATGGCGATCTGTCATGCCGACCAGAGATATTACCGAGGGTTGCGTGATATAAATGTACTCAGAAAAAAACTCCCGATGGCTCTAATTCACGAGTGCTGCGGAGAGGTAATAATTGACAAGACGGGAACTTTTTCACCCGGTCAAACTGTTGTAATGATTCCCAACCAGCCTGCCGACCTTGACGGGAAAGCTGAGAATAATTATTATTTTGAGAATTACCGCAGTGACAGCAAGTTTTTAAGCTCGGGATATGACGGATTTATGAGGGAATTTGTTGATATCCACCCCGACCGTGCTGTTGCGTTTGAAAATATTCCACTCCCTATTGCCGCCATCACTGAATTTGTTTCCGTAGCCTGTCACAGTTTTTCAAGATTTATGAGCTGTTCTCATTCCAAACGCGATACGATTGCTATATGGGGTGACGGTTCTTTGGCATTTGTAACGGCTGAGGTAATTAAAGCCAATCTGCCAAGCTCCAAAATAGTTGTGATCGGTAAAAATCCCGAAAAAATGCACAGATTCACCTTTGTTGACAGAATTATTTCGGCAGACAGAATACCTGCCGGTTTTTCCTTTGACCACGGCTTTGAGTGCGTGGGCGGCGAGGGATCGTTCTATGCCATAAACGATATGATAGATCACGCAAATCCGCAGGCTACCTTTGTGCTAATGGGCGTGTCGGAAAACAATGTTCCGATAAACACCCGTATGGTGCTTGAAAAAGGCTTGACCTTGATCGGATCTTCAAGAAGCGGCAGAGTGGATTTTGAAAATGCAGTTGCCCTGATGCAGAAAAACAGAATAAAAAAACAACTGTCAACCATTATCTACGAGGATCAGCCGGTAAAAAGCTTCGGCGACATTCACAGAGTATTTGCGACAGATTCACAAACTCCATTTAAAACAGTGTTTGAATGGAGATTATAGACAGGGGTTTTCTAAAACATTATAGTCTTATTTTTGATGTTCGGAGGTAATGTCAAAATGAGTGCCGAATTTAGCTGGATACCGTTTTATATGGAGCTTGCTGACAAGTTGCGGACTTATAAGCACCACAGAGCGGATCTTGTTAATATTATAAAAGACGTTTACAAAAACACGAGAATGAAACTGCCTACTCTAGAAAAAGACGGAGCAGTTTTTGACATCGATCCGTTTACCGTTTTCGGACTTTTCAACAAAGGAATTACCAAATCAAACCGTATTAAAATTGCACAGGAGTTTAAAAGAATACTTAACATTTCTGCTGATGTACCGTCAGATTTTGACGGTATTCCTATTCTGAACAATCTGAGTGCAACGTTTTACCTGTTTGAAGGTAGAGATGAACACGATATTGACAATTTATGGGAGATGTTTTCCGCTGCCCTTGATTACTCTAAAGACCGATCGGAAAACAACAGGGAGAATTTCTGCAAGTGGTATGAAACTGTTATTAAGCAAAAAGGAATAAGATGGAATTTATCTATCAGCTTATACTGGATTCGTCCGTATACATATCTCAACCTTGATTCAAAAAACAGAGACTATTTGAGAAATTCTTTGGATTTTTCCGATACACTGAGAAAGGAATTTATAACAAAGGCAAAAGCTGTACCTAATGCGAATGATTATCTTACGTTATGCGATATGTGCCTCACTGAGGTTACAAGTAACGATAAAGAGTATGATAGTTTTCCCTCATTTTCGTATTATGTTTGGCTGTCGCCTGAGATGAACAACAATCAAGAAAGCAAGTCTGAAAAAAACAATAGCACTAATGCGTGGCTTCTCGCATGGAATCCCAAAAATTACGATTGGGAAAATGAAGATGATGAATATAGTATGGACGCTATGTTTAAGACCGTTAATAGCGGTGGAGGGTTTTATTTTACTTGGCGATGCAAGAGTAAAAAAACCAATTGCGGTGACCCTGTCTATATCATAAAGATTGGTGCTGAACCAAGGGGCATTTTCGCATCGGGTTACATAGTATGTAACAGTTTTATTGAAGATGGTATCCGATTTGTTGATATACTCATAACTAAAGCTATTGATTTCAGAACAAATAATATCATTTCTCAGGAAGTTTTGAAAAACCTGTTCCCAACACAACAATGGAGTCCACAAGGTTCCGGGATATCTATCAATTCTGATGCTGCACGTTGGCTTATTGATAACTGGGAAAACTATCAAAATACCAAAGAGAAGGAAGATTATTCCGATTGGTACCCACCGGCAGATATATATGACCCGGGATTGACATCGGACGATTGGGGCGAATTGCTGAACGACACGGAAGTATTCGATAAAGAAAGCTTTGAAGTCATTACTCAATTTTATGATTCCGGCGGAGAAACTACCTTTAAAGAATTATCTTTAAAGCACGGAAAGCATTGGAACTATTACAATTTAATTTCGACAAAGCTTGCAAAGAGGGTGCATAATAAAACAAACTGTCCTATCAGTATGGACAGTAATGGTAAAGAACGTTGGTGGACAGTCTTATATATTGGAAAGAACTCTCAAAAAGAGCAAGAAGGATTGTTTATTTGGAAGATACGTTCCGAGCTTATGAAAGCGTTATCCGATTATTTTTCGGATAAAAAGCAAACGGAATCATGCAATGAAAAATACACCAAAGACTCTTTCCTCT
>CACYCD010000210.1 GCA_902772755.1 uncultured Ruminococcus sp. | reverse complement strand
ACCATTCCGTGCGTCATCTGTCTGCCCACATACATAAAAATGGATGAATCCATACCCACGCCTCTGTTGTTAAACGGACATGAGTTCAGCTGGAGAGAAAATATCACAGACACCGTAAACAGAACAAAGCCGATCAAAACAGTTTTTCCGACCGATCTTCTTTCAAATATGTCATTAAGCTGTTCCTCCCTGTTATATAACATAACAGAAAGCAACACTGCTCCCAATATCCCGATAATTTCAATTCCCGGCATAAAAACACCCATTCGACTTGTATTTTCTGTATATAGAACTTATTATAAACCAAAATTCAAAATAAATCAATATGAATAGTGATAATACAACACAAAAAATAATAAATCCCCTTTCGGCTGTGCTGAAAGGGGAGGGGGTGTGCTGAAAATTTGTTGTTTTGGGATAATTACAGGCAGGCGGCACCGATTATTCCGGCGTCGTTGCCGAGGGTTGCGGCACAGATCACAGTCTGCTTTTCGTTGTACTTGGTGATTCTTTCTTTTTCCACGATGGCTCTCACGGGAGCAAGAAGGTTTTCACCCTGACGGCTTACACCGCCGCCTACGCAGAGGATATCGGGCTGGAAAATATTAATCACATTAACGATTCCCGTTGCAAGGTAGCTGATGTACTGATCTATAACAGCTTTTCCTGTTGCGTCGCCGTCGAGCATGGCATCAAATGCAGTCTTGCCGGTAACATTGTTGAGGTCGCCGTCAACAGCCTTGAGCATATAAGAAAACTCTGCCTTCTCGTTGCGGATAGCGTCCTTGGTCATATTGATGAGGGCAGTGGCTGAAGCATAGGATTCCCAACAGCCCTTTCTTCCGCAGCCACATTCCTTGCCGTCCTTGACGATTACCCTGTGACCCAGCTCAGCACCTGCAAAGTTACTGCCACTGTAGAGCTTGCCGTCAATTATAATACCTCCGCCTACACCGGTTCCGAGGGTTATGGCAACAGCATTTTTACAGCCCTTGGCAGAGCCTGCAAGGAACTCGCCCCAAGCAGCGGCATTGGCATCGTTTTCGATCTTGACGTATTTGTTCAAACGTTCTTCCATCATCTTGCTGACTTCCCAATTGGTAAAGAAGAGGTTGGGAGAGGTCTCCACTATGCGTGTTACGGGATTGACCGCACCGGGCACACCTATTCCTATCTGTGCAATATCCTCCATTTTAAGACCTGCTTTTTCAATAGCCTCCAGAGTGATGGCAGCCATAGAGTCGCAGACATCAGCCTCGGGACGTGGAATAGCAGTTTTGCACTCTGCACGTGCGATGATGTTGAAATCCTTGTCAACCACACCGGCAACTATGTTGGTTCCTCCCAGGTCAATGCCCACTTTATATTCATTCATTTTAGATATCCTCCTGTTTCAAAATAGGTTATAATCATTATAACAGAAACAAGGAGCGTTTTCAACAAAAGAATCGTATATTATTGAAAAAAATTAAAGTCGATCTTATGCGAAACATCAATTATAAAAATGGCACAAGAGCATAAGCGAGAATACAAGAGATAATTAAAGGATATGAAAGATTATAAGATTTATTTTGATTTTTTCGGAAACAGCACTTGACTTGCACTGGAAAATGTGTTACAATCCCTTTTGTGACAATTTGAAAATAGAAACAGGAGGAAAGAAATATGTCAACTTTTATGGCTAAAAAAGGCGAAGTTGAGCGTAAGTGGTATGTACTCGACGCTAAGGGCAAGCCCCTCGGCAAGGTAGCAGCCGAAGCCGCTACTCTTCTCAGAGGCAAGCACAAGGCAACCTACACACCCCATGTTGACTGCGGTGACCACGTTATCGTTGTAAACTGCAAGGATGCTGTCCTCACAGGCAACAAGCTCACTCAGAAGAAATGGTACAGACACACAGGCTATATCGGTCACTTGAAGGAAACATCCTACAAGACTCTTATGGCTACTCGTCCCGAAAAGGCTATGGAGCTTGCTGTAAAGGGTATGCTCCCCGACAATACACTCGGAAGAACACAGATTTTAAGACTGAGATTATTTGCAGGTGAAGAGCATACACATACTGCTCAAAAGCCCGAAGCTCGTGAAATTTAAGGAAGGAGGCTATCATTATGTACGATAAGACACCGTTTTTCTACGGAACAGGAAGAAGAAAATCCTCCGTTGCCCGTGTAAGACTTTATCAGGGCACAGGAAAGGTAACTATCAACGACAGAGATATTGACGATTATTTCGGTCTTGAAACACTCAAGCTCATCGTTCGTCAGCCTCTGGAGCTCACAGAAACAGGAGAAAAGTTTGACGTTGTATGCAGAGTTGCAGGCGGCGGCGTTACCGGTCAGGCAGGTGCTATCCGCCACGGCATCGCAAGAGCCCTCCTCCAGTACGACAGCGACAATTT
>CACYCD010000209.1 GCA_902772755.1 uncultured Ruminococcus sp. | reverse complement strand
CGCCGCCGAAAAATTATCCTCATTACGCTGTGAAAAGAACGGCAAAACATACAGTCCGCAGGTAATAGCGGTAGGCTTTGACGGTGGCAGAACAAGCGGTGAAGTATTCGGTATACCAAACAAAGATTTCAACCGATATGTGAACAGTTATAACGATAAGCTTTTATCCGCAGTGCATAACAGCGAATTGCTTAAAGAAAACGCACAATACTTTACCACTGTACCCATGATCACAGGTAACAAAACCACTTTCATCGCCGACGGTCTGCACTACAGCGATGAGACCCTCATGATGATCTCCGACTACATCAAAAACAGTACAAAATAGCAAACAGAGCTGACCGCCACAGTCAGCTCTGTTTTGAATTTTGATTTGAATTAAACCAGCTTATATAATCAAAGCGGTCGTAGTATTTTTCTCCGAGGTGCTTTTGGGTGAACTCGAAGCAGTTGCCCACTTCGGGCTTATCGTCAAAGCCGCTTATATAAACGGCACTTTTGATATCGGGATATTTTTTATTTGTAAAAATAATTTTATGCTCTAAGGGCAGGCTGTCAAAGTACTGCATATCCTCATGGGTACAGTTGTCCCTGTCGGTGAACATAACAAACAAATTATCGTAGTTGATACGTGCTTTTCGCTCGTTCCACTTTTGGCGAGCTTCTTCCTCGGTCTGATAATGCTTGAAATATATCCTTGCACCTCTTATGCAACCGATGGGGTAATCTATTCCGTCCTCTTTTACAAAGGTAAGCTCTTCGCTCATATAGCCCTTTAGATCGGAAATGATATCAAGAAAATCCCTGCACCCTATCCAAAGATTGATAAACGGAGAGTTAAACCTCATTCCCAGGTCGTGCAGGAGAAACCCGCCGTTGCAGTTGCTTGCTATCAGAGAAAAATCACGGTTTTTCAGCTTTTTTCTGTTTTTGGAATTTATGCTCCTTCTGCAATAGCGATTGAGCTTGTTTTTTATCCTCGTTATAATATTCATAGCGACTGACCGTAGTAGGCATTTTTGCCGTGTTTTCTGAAATAGTGTTTATCCAGTATGTATGCACTCATACTGCTCAGAGGATTCAGGCTGAGGGTCTTTGCAGCCATTTCAGCCACAGTCTCCAGCACTACTGCGTGATATACGGACTCGGCGGCGTCCTTGCCCCAGGCAAAGGGTCCGTGATTCCTGACAAGCACCCCCGGCACAGCGAGTATATCCTCCGTGTTTTTGAAGGTTTCCGAAATAACTCTGCCTGTGTTTTTTTCGTAGTCGGTCTGCACTTCGGCTTGGGTAAGCTCCCGTGTGCAGGGTATGTCGCCGTAAAAATAATCCGCATGGGTAGTACCCAGTGCCGGCACTGCCATTCCTGCCTGTGAAAAAGCTACTGCATTTATCGAGTGAGTGTGCGTCACTCCGCCGATATCGGGGAAATCCCTGTACAGTTCAAGGTGAGTGGGCGTGTCCGAGGAGGGCTTCCATCTGCCTTCAACCACACTTCCGCTCTCAATATTCACTACGACCATATCCTCGGGTGTCATATCCTCGTATTTCAGCCCCGAGGGTTTGATCACCATATTTCCGCTCGACCTGTCAATTCCGCTGACATTGCCCCAGGTATATATCACAACGCCTCTTCTGTACAGCTCAATGTTTGCGTTATAAACCTCTTCCTTCAATTTTTCAAGCATACTCTCACCTCACAAATCCAAGCAGTTTGCTTTTTAACGATTTTTTGGGCAATTTATTAAGACAGTCCTGATAATACGCCTCTGCCGTGTAGTCACTCGCCATAAATCTAAGCTCATCCCATATCTTGCTTTGATCACTGTAATTGCCGAAATACGACTTTGCAAACCGTATACAGTCGTAGCCGTCCGCTTCACGTATTGCAGTCAAGATCTCAGCTTCAGATTTTTTTCTGTTGATCATATCAAAAATGACTGTACGCAAAAAGTAAACACTCTCCAGATTGCAGACAAACTTGGCATATTCAGGCAGACCGAAGCGGTCACACAGCTGATTCTGATATTCCTTCAACACCCCGTAGTCCTTCAGCACATGATAGTCAACGCTGTGAGCCGAGCCTAAGAACTGATTGTATTTGTAATAAATATCG
>CACYCD010000208.1 GCA_902772755.1 uncultured Ruminococcus sp. | reverse complement strand
GTACCTTTCGGGGAGGGTTGAAAGGGTGCAGGGGTCTATCAGAACCATACTCGGCTGGTAGAACGCACCAACGAGATTTTTGCCCTGTTTGATGTCATATCCCGTTTTTCCGCCCACCGAGGAATCCACCTGTGCAAGCAGTGAGGTGGGTATTTGAACGAATTTTATGCCACGCAAATAGGTGGCTGCGACAAAGCCTGCCATATCACCTGTGACACCGCCTCCGAGGGCTACTATCATATCTGTGCGTGACAAGCCGTTGTCTGCAAGATGGTAGTACATTTCGTTTATCGTGAGCGAGTTCTTGGAGGCTTCGCCTGCTTCAAACACAAATTCAGAGGTGACAAATCCCGACTTTTCCAGTGAGCCAAGCACCCGTTCGGAGTAGAATTTGTGTACATTGCTGTCGGTGATGACGGCGATTTTTGAGGGTGAGGCAATGGAACGTATGTACTCTCCGCAGCGGTCGATCAGACCCTGCTCGATAAAAATTTCGTATTTTCTGCCTGTATTTACCTTGAGTTTTTTCATTCGCCCAGAGCCTCCTTGATCTGATGACCCTGTTCAAGCAGTTCCCTAAGCTCCTCACGGTCATTGCGTTTTATCGCATTCCTGATACGTTTGATGTTGTCTATCAGAATGTTCAGCTCCTGTTCAAGCGGTTTTTTGTTTTCAAGAAAAAGCTCGCTCCACAGCTCGGAGTTTATGTTTGCAACTCTTGAAACATCTCTGTAGCTGCCAGCGGAGAAGCCCTTGTGGTTCATACAGCAGGGCGACATAACGTAGGAGCAGGCGAGGACGTGCGGAAGCTGGCTGGTGAAGGCTATCATTCTGTCGTGCTCCTCTGGAGTTGAGATCTTTATGCCCCCGAAGCCAATTTCCAGATGCAGTCGGGAGACAGTGGCTACAGCCTCCGTGGTTGCCTTGCAGGGTATGATTATACAGCTTGCACCCCTGAACAGGTCGGCTTCGCTTGCGTCAAAGCCGTTTTTC
Source organism: uncultured Ruminococcus sp. (assembly GCA_902772755.1). GTDB lineage: Bacteria > Bacillota > Clostridia > Oscillospirales > Acutalibacteraceae > Ruminococcoides. Next base: position 2,267 of record CACYCD010000208.1, on the reverse strand, counting down.
TCCTTGCCTGCCATCGGGTGAACGCCTACAAAGGTAAAGCCGTATTTCTGACTGAGGGTGGTCAGCTCTCCGCAGATCTCAAGTTTGATACCGCAGGTGTCGGTCACTATTGCACCCTTCTTTATTTTGCTTCCGTTTTTTCTGATGAACTCCACCGCCGCCGCCGGATACGTGCCGAGTATCACCATATCGGCTTCCCCTAGGTCATCGACTGTGCCTATGCGGTCTATCGCATTGCACTCCAGTGCCTTTTGCAGGGGCTGAGGGCTTCTGTTTATTCCTATAACATAATGGTCTGTATATTTTTTAATGGCTTTACAATAGGAGCCGCCTATTATTCCTATACCTGAAACTGCTATTTTCATTTAAATATTTACCTCTTTGATTATATTCATTGCGACCTGAAGCGGACTGTTGTCACCGTCTATCACGATGTCGGCTGCTTTTTTGTAGAGTGGCATACGGCTGTCATACAGCTGTTTCATCGCCTCGTATTTGTCCTCACGCTGCAGGAGAGGACGGCTTGTGTCGGTTTTCAGCCTGTCTGCGACCACGTCCAGCGGAACATCAAGCAGGACGATGATGCAGTTGTTCTTGAATGCCTGCACGTTGCGTTCAAAGGTCAAAGCTCCGCCACCCGTGGCGATCACCACACCCTTGCGGTGTGCAAGCTCCACACAGGCTTCGTGTTCAAGGTCACGGAAGTATGCTTCTCCGTGCTCGGCAAAAATCTCGGATATTCGTTTGTTTTCTTTTTGTTCAATGTATGCGTCGGTGTCGATGAGCTTCACTCCCAGCTTACGGCTGAGGTTTTCTCCCACCGTGGTTTTTCCGCAGCCCATAAAGCCACAGAGTACTATGTTTTTCATCTGTTCTTCATTTCCTCCACACATTCAAGGCAGAGCCTGTCTATATCGTTTTTATCAAATTCAACATCGTTCCACTTGGTCTGAGCCACGGCAGCCTGCCATACCAGCATAGACATACCGCCCACGGCTTTGCTTCCGTTGGACTTTGCCTTCTGCACAAGCACTGTTTCCAGCGGATTGTACACGGCGTCAAAAACCGCTTTGGAACGGCTTATCACCCTGTCCTCAACGGGACAGTATTCGATATTCGGATACATACCAACGGGCGTGGCATTTATCAGCAGGTCAATGCTCTGAGTTTTGCAGAGGTCGTTCAGGGTGCATATCTCCACACTGCACTCCCTAAGTGCGGCAAGCTCGTTTTTCAGCTTTTGTGCAACAGGCAGATCTGCTTCTCTGACGGCAAAGGTCAGGGGATTATCGGCAAGCACGGCTTCATAAGCCATTGTCCTTGCTACGCCTCCGCAGCCCAGAATGACGGTTTTGCCCTCAAAGGGGATATACGCACCTTTGAGAGCGGCGAGAAATCCGTCGGGGTCTGTGGTGTAGCCACGGTATACGCCGTTGTCATTGAAAAATGTATTCACACTGCCGTAGAGCTTGGCTTTTTCGTCAAGCTGATGTATAAGGGGTATAATAGCCTGCTTGTGGGGAATTGTAATATTGAAGCCGTCAAGCTTTGAGAGGGTAGTTTTGAACTCTGCTTCCAGACGTTCGGGGCTGATATCAAACACACCGTACTCGGCATCTATGCCTGCAAGAGCAAACAAATGCCTGTGTATAAACGGTGACATTGTGTGTCCTATAGGGTGTCCTATGACTGCATATTTCTTTTTTTTCATTATAACACCTCAAATTCTAAAAAAATTTAAAAAAATTTAAAATTTTATATTGACAAAGAAGCCATTTACTTATAGTATAGTTGTAACGGCTGTGACTATTTTACCAAAGATAGGGTAATTTGTCCATAGGGAATGTAAAAATAAGGAAATCAACGGTTATTTACCGATGTTTTTCTCCACTCCCTGTGTCCGCAGTATTATTTTTGTTATTAAACAGGAGGAAATTATTATGGTATTAGAAAAGGTTAAGTCAATTCTGGCTGAGCAGTTTGATGTTGAAGAGGATACAATAACAGAGGATACAAACCTGCAGGACGACCTCGGTGCGGATTCGCTTGACGTTGTTGATCTGCTGATGTCCATTGAGGACGAGTTTGAGATAGAAGTTCCCGATGAGGATGTTGAGAACATCAAAACAGTAGGCGAGCTTGTTTCCTATATTGAGGCTAATTCTTAATTTAATAATTTAAGAGCATGTTTAGTATCTTTAAGCACACATCTTTACGGCAAATTTTCCCGATAACTGCGTCAAACGGTCTTGCAATACGTCAGTATT
>CACYCD010000207.1 GCA_902772755.1 uncultured Ruminococcus sp. | reverse complement strand
GTACACGATCAGGGCTATAAGGTCACTTTTGCCGATGTACCGGTTTCGTATGTCGATTCACTGGTGCAGAATGGCAAGCTGTTCCTGTTTCAAATCTACAACAAGGATTTTTCAGCCTACAGCAAGGGTACAAAAAACTTGCACACGCTGTACTTCCAAATGCTGTTTGATGAGAGAAATCTCAGTGACGTTGTTTATCAGCTCAACGGCGGTGCGGAAATGTTCTATCGCCCTGCAAGCATAGCGGAAAAGGACAGGACAATACACCATGCCAATCAGCCGATCGATAAAAAGAGTGAAGAAAACTCCGGTGAGTACAGTATGTTCGGGTATGATCTCATCAAAGACCGCAGATTTACCAAGCCACAGTTCCTGCTGCACTTCCCGATCACGCTGAACTTCAAAGCTCCCGATGCAAGGTATCTGAACGACCGTGTCAGAGAACTGATCAAACAATCTGACAGCAACTACGTTATCGGCATCGACAGGGGAGAAAGAAATCTGCTCTATGTTACCGTTTTGGACGGTGACGGCAACATTGTTGAACAATATTCACTCAACCTGATACAAAACGAGTACAACAGGAAAAAACACACAGTAGACTATCATTTTCTGCTGGACAAAAAAGAACGGGATTGTCAGGAAGCAAGGCAAAACTGGACGATGATCGAGAACATCAAGGAGCTGAAAGCAGGCTACATCAGCCAGGCAGTCCACAAAATATGCAGTCTTGTCGTGAAATACGATGCCATAATCGTTATGGAGGATCTGAACGCAGGCTTCAAGCATTCAAGAGCCAAGATTGGAAAGCAGGTGTATCAGAAATTTGAAAAAATGCTGATAGACAAGCTGAACTTCTACGCCGACAAGCATATAGCTCCGCAGGAAATAGGAGGTCTGCTCAATGCCTATCAGCTGACAAACAAGTTTGAGTCATTCAGCAAAATGGGCTTTCAGAACGGCATAATCTTTTATGTTCCTGCGTGGCTCACCAGCAAGATAGACCCTGTTACAGGGTTTGCAAATTTGTTCAAACTGAGTCTGACCAATAAAGAAAATATGGTGGAATTTTTCTCGAAATTCCGTTCTATATGCTACAATGCTCAGAAGGATTACTTTGAGTTCAGCTTTAACTACCATGACTTTGGCAGTCGTGCAAAGAACGATTTCAGAAAATTATGGACAGTCTGCACCTACGGCAAGCGTGTCAGAGAGTTCCACAATCCCGACAATAATAATCAGTGGGATTCTGAAATAGTTGACCCGACAGAGAGGATCAAAGCTCTGCTGACAAAATACGGTGTTGACTTCTCTTCCAAAACGCTTAAAGATGATATCCTAAAAGTCGATCGGAGTGATTTCTTCACGGAGCTTCTTTATCAGTTCAAGCTGACGGTACAGCTCAGAAACAGTGTTGCCAATTCGACAGCACCGGAAGATGACTACATAATTTCTCCTGTTGCCGATAAAAACGGAGTGTTCTATGACTCACGAAATTACGATCAAAACAGCTCCTTGCCCTGTGATGCTGACGCTAACGGTGCGTACAATATCGCACGCAAGGGACTGTGGGCAATAGAGCAGATCAAAGCTGCCGATGACATAAGTAAAGTCCGTTTTTCCATCAAACAAAAAGAGTGGCTCAAGCTGGTGCAGAGCAGCGAAAAATAATGGAAAACCCGATTGCCATAACCACACTGAATGATTTTATCTTCTGTCCGGCATCGATCTATTTTCACGGCTTGTTCGGCGATTCCGAAAAAATAACCTATCAGTCCGAGTATCAGCTGAATGGAACCGCCGCACACAAAGCCGTGGACAGCGGAGGATATTCTTCATATAAGAATATCCTCCAAGGGCTTGCGGTGTACTCCGCCGAATACGGTCTTTACGGAAAAATAGATATCTATAACACCCGTACAAACGTGCTTACCGAGAGAAAAAAGAAGATAGTAAAAATCTATGACGGCTATGTATTTCAGCTTTACGCACAGTATTTTGCCCTTAAAGAAATGGGCTTTGCCGTCAAAAAAATCGAGCTGTACAGTATGGACGACAACAAAAAATATCCGATTGAGCATCCCGAAAGCTCCGCAGAAATGTATAACAAATTTCTTGCGGTTCTTCGGAACATAAGAGAATTTGATCTGTCGGCATTTGTGCAGGATAACACTCAAAAATGTATGAAGTGCATTTACAGAACAATGTGTGACAGAACCTTGTATTTGGGTTAGGAAGGATTATGCTTGATAAAAATGATTTTTCAAAAAAACAGATAGTAATGCTGTTTTGCAATAAGGGAGAAAAACTGTCATTTAAAAATGACAACCTTATTGTAAAAAGCTCCGATGGGCAGATCAAGCTGCAGCTGTCCTGCTACAGGATATTTGCCGTATTTGTCATCGGAAACACCTCAATCACCACGGGACTGATACAGCGTGCATCGAAATTCAATTTTCACATTGCACTATTTACTGCGTATTTCCGTCTTTATGATATAATAGCCTGCCCGAACAGGGGCAACACCCTGCTTCACCGCACGCAGTATATGTACTCCGATATGGCTGTGCCGGCTAACATCATAGAGAACAAAATACTCAATCAACAGCTGCTTCTAAAGACGGTCCGCAATAAAAGCGATTACCTCAAAGAAGCACTTACAAAAATGGAGGCATACAAAAGCAGTGCATCAAGTGCAAGGACACTGACCGAGCTGATGGGTTATGAGGGGCTTGCGTCAAAATTATACTTCAAGGCTTGGTTCAACAATGTACTGTGGACAGGTCGCAAGCCACGCATAAAGCACGACATTACCAACAGCCTGCTTGACATAGGCTATACTGTGCTGTTCAATTTTATCGAGGCACTGCTGTACATATACGGCTTCGATATATATGTGGGTGTGCTGCATCGTGAATTTTATATGCGTAAGTCGTTGGTGTGTGATTTAGTTGAGCCGTTCCGACCGATCATTGACCGCAAGGTCAAGGCTATGATAAACCTGAAACAGGTATCCGAGGGCGATTTCTTCCAAAGAAACCATCAGTTTGTACTGAGCTGGGAAAGCTCTCCGAAGGTGATAACCGAATTTTTGAAAGCAATTATGGAGTACAAAACGGATATCTTTTTATACATTCAGGGCTACTACCGCAGTTTTATGAGAGATGCTCCCGAAAATATGCCGGTATTTAAATTGATAAGGGGTGATTAGGTGATCTTGCTCAGTTATGATATTTCCGACAACAAGAAGCGTGCAAGATTTGCAAGGTATTTGGAGAAGTTTGGACACAGAATACAGTATTCTGTTTTTGAAATAGAAAACAGCTCGAAAATTCTGGACAATATTATTACGGATATCAACAACAAATTTGCCAAAACCTTTGATCAGCGGGACAGCGTGTATATTTTCAAGCTAAACCCCATGTGCGAAACCTACAAATTCGGCTACGCCGCCAACGAGGACGAGGATATTATTGTGATTTGTTAAAAACCTCTTGCAAACCTCCGTCTTAATGTGTATAATAATATATAAAGGTTGGTATAGACATAGCTTCCTTGGGTTGATACCGACAAATGTTAAGTTTTTATTTATTATATTTTTGGTTGATTCTCCGATATAGGAGTTTATATCAACCTTATAATTTCTACTGTTGTAGATAAGATAGTTTATATATTTATATCTGGGTTTATATCAACCTTATAATTTCTACTGTTGTAGATACATTGGCAAACCTTTATAAAATGTATGTTTATATCAACCTTATAATTTCTACTGTTGTAGATAGCTTATACGGCTTTTTGTCTTGCAAGTTTATATCAACCTTATAATTTCTACTGTTGTAGATTCGTCGGGCTGTTTGTTGGGGCAGTGGTTTATATCAACCTTATAATTTCTACTGTTGTAGATTGATACCGTTACCCACCTTAAATTCTCGTTT
>CACYCD010000206.1 GCA_902772755.1 uncultured Ruminococcus sp. | reverse complement strand
TTTAAGCTCGTTCACTCTTTTGCCGAATTCCTTTTTTTCCTCGTGGGAAAAATTCTTCATTTCCTTGAGAAGCCCTGTGATGCTTCCCTTTTTGCCGAGATAGGCTACTCTTATTTTGTCAAGCTCGGCAAGCTCTCCGATTTTTTCCAGCTCGTCCTCCAAGCGGACTTTAAGCTGATTTATTCTTTCTTCCATAAATACCTCCAAAAAAATCCCACGGCAAAAGCCATGGGACGAATAAATATCCGTGGTACCACCCGTATTCCCGCAAATGCGGACACTCAAAGCCGATATACAGCTCATACCCTGTAACGGGGGCAGCCGTCAACGCCTACAAACCGACAGTGTTCAGCATTGCCGCTCAAAAGTGAACTTCACAGCACCCTCCCTGCCCTGCTCACAGCAAATACAGGACTCTCTGCAAAAGAAAAATACCGCTACTCTCTTTGTCACAGCGTTTAGTGCTTTTCATAATAACATATTAAAAATAACTTTTCAAGTATTTTTTATAATATGCTTGTACTTTTTTTATAAATATGGTATTATATTGTATGGAATGAATTTTCGGAGGAATTAACAATGGACGGATTTTGTGAACAGGTCGTAAAGGTAAGCCGCACAGCCAAGGACAATATACTTGCGGTAGTATACGTGGTTATGGCACTGGTGATACCTGCCGTGTGCATCTCGCTTGCTTATGTGATAGTACCCTACTTCATCTACATAGGTATGTTCCTGCTGATGGCACTGATTCCGCTGTCGATATGGCTCATCAAAAATCAGACGATAGAATATGAGTATCAGATAGTTGACAACTACATAGCAGTTGACAAGATAGTTGCCAAACGCAAGCGTAAGAAGATAGTGCGTATCAGGCTGGAGGACGTCAAGGATATAGTAAAATTCAATGACGACAGCTACAGCGGTGCAAAGATAAACAAGTACTTCATCTGCGTGGAAAATATCGAAGCAAAGGGTGTGTATGCACTCAGCTTTCGCAATGAGGCACGGGGAAACTGTGCCTTAGTCATCAAGCCGGACGAAAACATACTAAAGGGTATGCGTCCCAAGCTCGTGCCGGAGCTGCAGGTCAAGGTGCTGAAAATTCTGAGGAATACAGATGAAAACTCTTGACCTTGATTATCTGAAAGCCACTCTACGCCCTCGCCCGTACAACGCCCACAAGGGCAGTATGGGAACGTTGTTTGCCGTGTGCGGTTCATACGGTATGGCAGGGGCACAGATACTCAGTGCAAACGCCGCACTCAGAAGCGGTGTGGGTATGCTGAGGGTCGCAGTTGTCAAAAGCATATACCCGATCTTCACCTCCGCCGTACCCGAGGCGGTCTGTCTGCCTATGGCTGAGAATTACGAGGGGAAATTCAGTGCAGAAAACCTCGATGTCATACTTTAAAATGCAGAGAAAGCCGATGCGGTGCTTCTGGGCTGTGGCTTGGGAGCTTGTCCCGACACGGAAAAAATCACCCTCGCACTGCTGACCGAAAACAAAACTCCGTTGGTTCTCGACGCCGACGGTATAAACTGCGTTTCAAAGCATATAGATGTATTAGGCAAAAAAAGCTGTCCCGTGATACTCACCCCCCACCCGGGCGAGATGAGCCGACTCACGGGAAAGACCGTCGGGGAGATCGAAGCCTCACGGCAGGAAACCGCCGAGGCGTTCAGCCGGAAATACTCCGCAGTGACCGTCCTAAAGGGTGCGGACACCATAGTGACGGACGGCAGACAGAGCTTCATCAGCTATGCCGGCAACCCGGGAATGGCTGTGGGCGGAAGCGGAGACGTGCTTGCCGGAATAACAGGTGCGTTTTTGGCACAGAAATACACTCCGCTTGAAAGTGCCTGCACAGCGGTTTTTGCTCACGGCACAGCCGGAGATCACGCACGTGACGAGCTTGGGGAGATATCAATGCTCCCAAGGGATATACCGAATTATTTGAAGGAAGTTTTTAAATCTATAGAATAATAAAACACGGGAATTGCAATGATACTTTTTAGGACGGTGATGGCTTGAAAAGATTTGCTGTGATTCTTGTGTTTATTTTTTTACTCTGTGGCTGTTCCCGAAACGCTGAGAGTGAGTTTTGTATACATAAATATTTCAGCTCAAAGGTTTACGTCAGCACAGGGCAGATAAATTTCAGCGGTGATATGAGCTACAGGCGGAACGGTGTTCTCCGATTGAAAATCGAAGCTCCCGATGAGGTCAGTGGCTACACCTACACGGTCAGGCAGAACAGGGTCACAATGAGCTATGAGGGGCTGGAGTACAAGTGCCGAACAAATGAGCTTCCCACCTATGCCCCTGTTGCCGTGATCAATACTGTGCTGAGCGAGACAGAGCTTTCTCCGCCCATTCCGAAGGCAGGCACAGACGGCTTGAAGGCAAAGGTCGAGGGCTTCTCGGTCGGCTTCACACAGAGTGGATATATCGAGAGCATAAGCAGCGGCGACCTGCACATTACATTCATAAAACAAAAATAATGCAACTCCAAAGAATTTTTCCGTAATATATAGTGTCACGGAATAAAAATGCGAACTCGGGCAAAAATATTAGTGACAAACCTTATGGATAAAGAAACCGTGCGAAAAATTTTCCACGGTTTCCAACGGAAAATTTCGGAGAGTGAAACTAATGACAGTTAAACGAGGAGATATATTCTATGCGGATCTAAGCCCCGTTGTAGGCAGTGAACAGGGCGGTGTACGTCCCGTGCTGATAGTGCAGAACGATATCGGAAACCGCTACTCCCCCACGGTGATAGCGGCAGCCATAACCTCACGTCACCAAAAAGCAAAGCTGCCGACACACATCGAAATAAACGGAAGCACCAGCGGTCTTGCGAGGGACTCAGTGGTTCTGCTTGAACAGATAAGAACAATAGACAAACGCCGTCTGAGAGAAAAAATGGGTGAGGTAGAAAACAACTCAATGAACAAAGTAGACGAAGCCCTCTCCATCTCCTTCGGCATAAACCAAAGACAGACAACATAAAATAAACCGCCGTCCCAAAGACGGCAGTTTTTT
>CACYCD010000205.1 GCA_902772755.1 uncultured Ruminococcus sp. | reverse complement strand
TGATTTGTCAAGTATGCTGAGGTCATAGCTCCACCTGCCATCGCCCTCATATTCACACCTCTCCGCTTTCAACTGCCAGCCATAGAATGCTGTCTTGTCGCCGTCATATTGGAAAATATGACAGTACACCCGTTCGCCACTCCAGTTATCCGGCTCCTGAAAATATACCTTATTGGGTTCGGTCACAGCTTGCTTGGTGAACTTTATTTGCTGTTGCAGTTTTCCTTCTATAAATTCAAAACCGTTTTTGTTTGCGTACTGTTCGGCGGCGGAGCTTGATTTGCTTGTTTGGGCGGCGGTTGCTGTTGTCGGTAAGACTGCCATTGAGGTGAGCAGACACAGGCTCAGCAGGAAGGACAGAATTTTGTGTGTTCGTTTTGTCATACTAAGACCTCCGGTATATTTTTTATACCTATATTTTACCACGCCCAAATAAAACAGTCAACAAATTTTTACCGATTTTAAAAATATTTTTATACATCACTGAAAACGCCCCCAAAACCACAGCGGTTTTAGGGGTGCTTTGCAATATTTTACAGGCTTTACGCCTTGGCGGAGGCTAGGTCTATGCTTTGTTTTTGGAGGCTTACCATTTTGGCAAACTCCGTGTTGCTTTTCAGGAGTTCATTTGGTGTTCCTTCCTCGGCAACCTTGCCGTCCTTTAAAACAATTATCTTGTTTGCAGACAGGACGGTACGCATGCGGTGAGCAATCACAAGTACGGTTTTGTTTTTCAGCAATGCCGACAGGGCTTCCTGAACCTTGGTTTCGTTCTCAACATCAAGAGATGCGGTCGCTTCATCAAGCAGGACTATCGGCGAATTTTTCAGCAATGCACGTGCTATGGAGATCCTCTGACGCTCTCCTCCGCTGAGTCTTGCTCCGTTTTCGCCTATCATTGTATTGTAGCCGTTTGACAGCTTCTTGACAAACTCCTCACAATTTGCTGCCTTGGCTGCGGATATCACCTCTTCATCGGTTGCACCGTGTTTTCCCAGACGGATATTTTCCATCACTGTGTCGTCAAACAGCACTACGTCCTGAAACACCATCGAATAATCCGACAGCAAAACCTCGGGGTCAACAGTGCCGATATCCACTCCGCCGACACTGATTTTTCCCTTGTCGATAGTCCACAGTCCGGCGGCAAGTCTTGCACAGGTGCTTTTTCCCGAGCCTGACGCTCCTACCAGAGCCGTCACCTCTCCTTCCTTGGCGGTAAAGCTCACTCCGCTGAGAACCTGCTTATCGTCATAGGCGAACTCCACATTTTCAAAAACAATATCGTGACCCTTGGGCTTGAATACCTCTGTGCCCTCTGCGGTGGGTGCTTCGTAAATTTCGGTAAGACGGCTTGCGGATATCTGCGACATAAACATTTCCGCTATCAGTGCCAGGCTCTGATCAAACGGTGCATAGATTCGTGTTATTACGAGCAGGAACATAAAAAACAGCATAAAGCTTATCTTTCCCGACAGGATAAGCTCCGCACCGACAAGAACGGTAGTGGCTGTACCCATACGCATTATCACGCTTGCGGCATTTACAAAGATACCTGCCGACAGCTCACCTTTTAGCAGGTTTTTTTCATAGGCGTCTATTTTTTTATACAGGGCGTCAAGATACTGCTGTTCCTGATTGGTTGCGTGGATCTCCCGAATGTTCTCCAGCGTTTCCTGTATTCCGTCCGAAACTCTGACTCCGGCTTTTTTGGAGATCACAGAGCTTTTCTTTGTGAGCCTTCTGCTGCCGAACAACAGCCCAAATGCAACAGGCACACCCCATAGGCAGGCGAGCGACAGCCTCCAGTCATATACTGCCAGCATTACGGCGATGACCGCTGTTGAAATGTATGAGCCGTACAAATAGCCCAAGCAGTGCGACCACACATGCTCCAGACGGTTCACGTCACCCATAATCGTTTCTGTGAGGTCTGCAAGGTCACGCTTGCCAAAGTAACCCAGGGGGAGCTTCCTCATTTTTTCGGCAAGGGTGATCCTGGTGTTTTTGACTTCTCCGTAGACAAGTCCGTAGGTAGCACTGTACTGAAACGTGTGCAGGATGAGCGACAGGGCAACAAACAAAACAGTCAGCCCGATATACAGCAGGGTGTTTGGCAGGTCACCTTCATTTGTCAGACCTCCGATAAAATCCTGCATCATAAAGTAGAGCAGTCCCATACCTGCCATCATCAGCAAATTTACGGCAACCGTCCATATCATACCCATTTTCATATTGTGTATGCCCTTGTCGGAAAGTGCGTATTTTCTTTTAAAGCTGTCACCAAACATCTACTTCACCTCGCTCTGTATCTGCCAGCTTGCTGCCCTGTTGTACTCACGCCACATCTCCGAGTACAAGCCGCCGTTTTTTATCAGCTGATCGTGACTGCCCTGTTCGGCTATCCTTCCGCCGTCAAGCACGATTATTTTGTCGGCACCGACTACGGCAGACAGCCTGTGTGCGATCATAATTACGGTTTTTCCCTTCGTCAGCTTTTTGAAAGCTTTTTGTATGAGCATCTCATTTTCGGGGTCTGCAAACGCTGTTGCTTCGTCCAAGACTACTATGGGGGCGTCCTTCAGTATGGCTCTTGCAAGAGCTATCCTCTGCTGTTCGCCGCCGCTCAGATATGTACCCTGTGAGCCGATAACAGTGTCAATTCCCTGTGGGAGCTTTTCAATAATATCCATACACTGTGCCGCCTGCAAAGCCTTATGCACCTCATCACGGGTCGCATTCGGCTTGGACGCACGGAC
>CACYCD010000204.1 GCA_902772755.1 uncultured Ruminococcus sp. | reverse complement strand
TCTGTAATTGCCATATTCTTGGCATTTTTGCTGTATTCTGCCAGCACCGCTTTATCCGACAACAGCTTGTCAACCTTTTCAATGAGCAGCTCGGGAGTGAGGTCTTTTTCCTCAATTATCTCGGCAGCTTTCCTGTTGACAAGTGCCATTGCATTGTGGAACTGATGATTCTCCGCCACATTGGGCGAGGGGATAAGCACCGCCGGCTTGCCCTTTGCCTGGATCTCAGACAGGGTTATCGCACCTGCTCTCGACACCACCACATCAGCGGCAGCCAGACAAACAGCCATATTATTTATATATTCCCTCACATCGAGGTTTTTGCACTTTGAGATATCCGTACCCTTCTCCTTGACCAGCTCGGGAAACCACTTTCCGTACTGACCGTAGGCGTGGATATGCTGATACCTGCCGTCCTGACCGCTTCTTGCGATGAGGTCCGCAACATTTTCATTTATCCTCTGAGCACCCAGCGAACCGCCGAACGACAGCACCACGGGGCGATCATCAAGACCAAGCTCCTTCCTTGCGTCCTCCTTGTTGACACTGAGGATCTCCTGACGCAGGGGATTGCCCGTTATCTCATATTCCAGCTTCTTGTCAAGGTGCTTCTTAGCATCGGGAACAGCCAGCATAATTTTCGCAGCCAGACGGGAGAGCATCTTTGTGGTTATGCCCGGATAGGCGTTCTGCTCGTGAATAACTATCGGAATACCCATCTTTGCGGCAGTCCTAAGCACAGGACCGCTGACGTATCCGCCGGTTCCTACGGCTATATCGGGGGCAAAATCCTTGATTATTTTTCTTGAAGTCACGGAAGAAGCGACCATACGCTCCACTGTTTTCACATTGTGACCGATGGCTATCGGAGTCAGGCTACGCTTAAAACCGCTGATGACTATTGTTGCAAAATCAAATCCTGCCTGCGGTACAAGTCGCTCCTCCATACCACCCTTGTTTCCCACAAAAAGTATCTCCGCTGTGGGGTCCTGCTCACGGATATAACCTGCTATTGCAAGTGCAGGGTTGATGTGTCCGGCTGTACCTCCGCCGGCAAAAAGTATCTTCATAAAACATCACCTCATAAAATGGGTATAGGGCAACACCCGAATGGGCATTGCCGACTATGCTTTTTCTATATTTGCCTGCCGTGACACAGAGAGGACAATTCCCATCTGCACCGACAGCACTATGAGCGAGCTGCCTCCGTAGGAGAAAAACGGAAGACTTATACCGGTATTCGGCAGCCAGTCGGTGATAACCAGAATGTTGAGTATCACCTGCAAGCCTATCTGTGCGGTCAGACCTATGCCAAGCAGTCTGCCGAAGCGGTCGGGGGCTCTCAGCGAGAGGGTTATTCCCCTCCAGACCAGCAGGGCAAAGATCAGCAGAATTACCCCTGCACCCAGCAGACCCAGCTCCTCACACACGATCGCAAAAATAAAATCGTTCTGCGGCTCAGGCAAAAACAGGTATTTCTGCCTTGAATTTCCAAGTCCCAAGCCGAACACACCGCCCGAGCCAATTGCGTACAGGCTGTTTCTGGTTTGCCAGGTGGTGTTCCACATCTCCTTTGTGGTGTATATCAACGCCTGACCCCAGCCCTCCATTCTTGTCATAGCATAAGAAAGAAGTCCTGTCGCCCAGGCTATCATACCTGCAACCGCTGCCACTATACCTGCACCGGCGAGCCACTTGACCTTTATTCCCGACAAAAACAGCATTGTGACGGTGAGCAAAAATACGATAGCTATGCCCGAATAGTGAGGCTCCTTCAGCAGGAGTGCCGCCGTTGTGCCGAAGACTATCACCGCCGGCAGAACGCCGTATTTTACGGTATCCATTTTTTTGGCATACAGGCTGCCCCAATGGGCAAGAAAAACTATGATCGCAAATTTTGATATCTCAGATGCCTGAATACCGAACGAACCCAGTCCCAGCCACCTGTGAACTCCGTTTATCGCCGGCAAAAACAAAACAACTATCAAAGAAATATACGATATTCCCAACGCCGCATAAGAGAGCTTGTGTAATACGTGGTAGTCAATAAAGGAAGCTCCCAGCATAAAGACAATACCCATCAGCACAAACAACAGCTGTCTTTTCAGAAAATAGAAGCTGTCGCCTCCCTGATTGTAGTACGCAACTGCGTATGAGGCTGAGAACATCATCACCAAGCCCACGACCATAAGAATAAGTACGATTATCAAAAACGGCAGGTCAAGCCCCATACCCCTTACAAAGATCTTTCTTCGTGGCTTGTTCTGCTTTTGCAGTTTCTTTTTATCTCTTTTTCTGTTTCTAAGCTTAGCTTTGGAAGCCTTGCTTCTTGTCCTGCGAGAAACGCTTCGCTGTCTTTTTACATTAGATACACGTCTGAGTGTTTCCGTTGACATACTGCTCTCCCTTCAGCGAAATTTTTAGAGATGCCATTATTTAAGTCCGAACAAGACCCACAGTGCCGTCAACGCACCCACAACTGCGGTAAACGTACTGAATACCATAACGATCTTGACTTCACTCCAACCGCATTTTTCAAAGTGGTGATGGATCGGGCTCATCTTGAACAGTCTTTTGCCGTGTGTGAGCTTGAAATATGTCACCTGAAGAATAACGGAGAACATTTCAAGGATATACACCAGCGAAATCGGAATCAGTATGATCGGCATATTCATACCGAACGCCAAGACACAGACCATACCTCCGAGGAAAAGTGAACCCGTGTCGCCCATAAACACCTTAGCCGGGTGGAAGTTCCACAGCAAAAATCCCAGACAACCGCCTGCCAGTGCAGCGGAAAGAATGGTAGAGCAGGGCATTGTCATCATACTTGCAATTATCATATAGGCAAGCCCTGCAAAGAAGGTCTCCGAGCCGACCAGCCCGTCAATACCGTCAGCGAGGTTTACCGCATTCACAATGCCGACTATCACTATCACGCTGATGATATGATAGATTATCGCAAACTGACCCAGCTCCACACTGCCGTAAAACGGAATGTAGGTCTTTGAGCCGTAGCCGAAAATCGCATTCAGCACAACGTAGGCAATGGCAATTGAGAACTGAAACACCAGCTTTTGTGAGGCAGTCAGTCCGAGATTGCGTTTTTTGACGACCTTGATATAGTCGTCAAGAAAACCCACAACTCCGTAGAGCAGTGCCATACCAAGACCTATAAGCACGCAGAACGTCTCTTTTTTCAGAGAGTAGCCTGTCGGCTCATAGACCTTGCCGAAGAGGTTGAGAAATAATATCGCAAGCGGTGCGGAAATTATAATAGCTATGATAAACATAATACCGCCCATTGTGGGAGTACCCTGCTTATTTTTATGCCACGAAGGACCAATGTCGAGAATCGTCTGACCGTACTTCAGCTTGTGCAGTATAGGAATGAGGATCTTACCCACAACCGCCGAAATAACAAAGGATAGTACCGCCGCTCCGACTGACCAAAAACCTGTTTCCATTCTAACACCTCATTTGTACTTC
>CACYCD010000203.1 GCA_902772755.1 uncultured Ruminococcus sp. | reverse complement strand
CTGCACTGGTGATAGTATTTGTATTTCTGAATAAAATAATAAATACCGCTGTGCTTGATTTTGAACAGGGAATTATCCTGCTCTGCTTTTGCGTGACTGCTCTGATAATGCTCACTGTTTTGACTGTAATTGTTAATAAAATCAAGCAAAGAGTTATGCAATCGTACAAAGATTGACTTTTCAGAAAATTTTTTTAAAAATTATAAAACCAAACTGTTGCTTCACTTGTCTTTTTAATAAAAAGGTGGTGAACAGATGACATGGTCAACGCTCATCAAGCGTGTATTGCTTGATGATTTTGAAATGAAGAGCCTGTCCGAGGAGGAGCTTGGCAAAATTCTTAAAACCGTCATCGAGTCTGCAAGGAGTAACAGTGGGAATTATGTTAAAGAACAATCAAAAAATGAACAGCCAAAACATTGATATTGAAAAACTGTCAAAATACGTTAAAGATGCCAAAAAAGGAAACCGATATGCTTTTGAGGATATTGTCAGGCTGACAGGCGACTATATCTATTATTATTGCCTGATGATGCTCAAAAATGAAGAAAATGCTAAGGATGCAGTTCAGGATATATATATAATAGTATTGCAGAAAATAGATTCCGTAAAAAACCCCCGTGCATTTCTCGGCTGGCTGAAAATGGTGACCTCAAACTACTGCAAAAACAAGCTCTCCGCCTCTCACACTTACGCCATGGAAAATCGTGACGGTGAATGTATAGACGAGGATTTAGAGGATTTTGACAACAGCAGTATACCGGGTGAAAAGCTTGAAAATGCCGAAACCGCCGAGCTTATCCTCGGCATAATCAAAGCACTGCCCGATGCACAGAGGGAGTGCATTATGATGTACTACTATCAGGAGCTGTCGCTGGCTCAGATATCCGAGGCACTGGGAGTGGGCTTGAACACGGTGAAAAGCCGTCTTTCATATGCAAGAAAAGCAATCAAAGAGGGTGTGGAGGCACTTGAAAAGCAGGGTGTCAAGCTCTACGGAGCTTCTCCGCTGTTGTTCATAGGCAGTGTTCTTTCCGCCTCAGCATCGGCGGTCACAGCTCCCGTAGATATGGCTGCGATATTTTCTGCTGTTTCCGCATCTGCCGTAACTGCCACGGTAGATGCTGCAGTCCTGCAGATGTCAACGGTTACCTCGGGCTATATCTCCAATACCCTCGGCTCATCATTTGCAACAAAGCTCGCCGTGGGTGCCGCAACGATCGCTCTGATAACAGGTGGCGGAGTGGCTACCTTCAGCGATATCAGCACGCCGGAAAAACCTCATCAGCAAAGCAGTACAGCGGTATCAACAGCCACACCCGATCGAGCTGTATACAGCAAAACTAAGCCTTCAACAGTCAAAAAGAAAAAGAAGAAGAAAAAGAAAATAATTAAACAAGCTACCCCCGACACCGCACGGCGGACTGCAAAGCCAAAGCCCACCGAGCCTGCGGTGAAGCAGAGGACTGTCGGCAGAGGTGACAGTAATGATTCAAAAAATAATACCTCTCCCCAAACTCAAACCACTATACCGACAGCGACCGAGGCACATAAGCCACAGACCACACCCACACCCGAGACTTTCGCAGAGATTACCAAACGGCAGTTTGTATCCATTCCAAATCAGCGGTCTGTAATTATCCCCTCGACCCAGCCGACTTCGTCAAAGCAATACAGAATATTCAGATAACTATGATCACTATTTCCCTTCCCAAAAATGTGCGGTTCATTATGGATCGCCTCAAACAGAGCGGATACGCCTGCTATCTTGTGGGTGGCTCAATAAGAAATATTATCCTCGGACTTACCCCAAAGGACTTTGATATGACTACCGATGCAAAGCCCTATGATTTATTACGCATTTTTTCAGACTGCAAAACGCTTACCGACGGCATAAAGCACGGTACAGTCGGCATTGTGCTTGACGGAAAAGTCTATGAGGTGACCTCATTCCGAATTGACGGAGAGTATACCGACAGTCGCCGTCCCGACACAGTGCAGTTTACAGGCAGTCTGCGTGAGGATCTCAGCCGTCGTGATTTTACAATGAATGCACTTGCCTACTCTCCCGAGGTTGGGCTTGTCGATTATTTCAATGGAGCTGATGATATTGCCGAGGGTATCATAAGATGTGTGGGAGATGCCGAGCTGCGTATGCAGGAGGACGCTCTCAGGATACTGCGTGCATTGCGATTTGCTTCTGTCTATGGGTTCAGCTTGGAGGAAGGCACCTCGCTTGCCGTGACAAAAAACAAGGCTCTGCTCAATAATATTTCCGCAGAACGGATAAATACCGAGCTGCGTGGCATACTCACGGGGAAAAACGTGGGACAGGTACTCAGGCAGTACAGAGAGGTGTTTGCGGTGTTCATTCCCGAGCTGATACCAACGTTTGACTGTCCGCAGAACACTCCGCACCACGACAAAACTGTGTGGGAGCATATTGTAACTGCGGTAGAAAGCTGTGAGAATACCGAGCTTCTCAGAACAGTGATGCTGCTACACGATATCTGCAAGCCTGATGCCCGTACCACAGATGCCAACGGACGTGACCACTTCAAGGGGCATGACAGCTTGAGTGCCGACAGAGCGGAGGTCATACTTAAAAGATTGAGGTTTCCGAATGTCTTTGTCAAAAGAGCAGTCAAGCTGATACGATATCACGATTACAGGATCAGGAATGATAAGATACGTGCAAAACACCTTCTCAGTAATATCGGCGAGGAGGATTTTCGCCTGCTTATTAAGATTCAGTATGCCGACACTGTGGCACAGTCGATGTATCTGCGTGAAGAAAAGCTGAACGGCATAAATACTTCAAAAGCACTGCTGGACGAGATCATCGATAATGATGAATGTTGCTTTTTAAGTCAATTAAAAGTGAAAGGAAATGACCTCATTCAGCATGGATTCCCCTCCGGAGAGGGGATAGGTCAGCTCCT